>CAYUPT010000382.1:0-4586 GCA_964446725.1 uncultured Bradymonadales bacterium
ATTGCTCGTCGTCGAATTCGATGGTCAGCCGACCGTCGTCATGAGCCACCAGCGTTGCGGCGACCTTATTTTTGCCGGCGATCGGTTCGCGGACTACCAATTCTACGTCTTCGCCGACGACCCGCCGGAAGTGATCCGGTTTTTTGAGCGGTCGCTCAATGCCGGGACTCGAGACTTCCAGAACATAGACCTCGGGGATGCGCTCATCGGCATCCATCAACGCCTCGATGTAGCGACTGACTTCGGCGCATTCGTCGACATTGATGCCGCGACCCGGCTCCGCTTCCGGATGATCGATGAACACACGGATAATCCACTTGCCGTGCTGTGTCGTCTCCACATCCCACAGCGAAAAGTCGTGTACTTCGGCGGCCTCTCGAGACCAGTCGTTGATCGCCTCACAAATCTCCGGTGTCAGCGGTTTCGAAGACGTCTTCGAACCATCCTGGCCTTTTCGGCGTCGTTTTCGTTTTCGGCCCATCGTCGACACTCCTGGAGTCGGTCACGCCCGGTTGTCGGGCGTCTCCGGCACTCCGAATCGTAAGCTGACTCGCGCTGCCAGTCGTCGCCGGCCTGGTTGCCGACGTGCCACCAACAACAAAAAAAGCGGGCTTTGTAGGGCCCACTTCCGCTTCTCATCGCGAAATGTAGCGAAACGCCAAATCCATCGACGTCGCCCCGGCCGCGGCGCCTTTCGATTGAACACCGGCGCTTCGGCCTTGCCTGCATCGTCAGTATCGCCAACGCATCGTCGCGTTGGATTCTTCCAAAAAATACTGCGAGCGGCGCTCATGAGAAGTAATCAACCAGAACCGGACTGTCAAGGCGCAAGGTCGGCAATACCGGCGACCAGGCCTTGACAGTGACCGGTCCCCTCTTAATGTCGACCATTCCCCGCCGTCGGGATGTGCCCCGTCTCGTTTCTCGATCCTTCTTGGGAGTCCGCATGCGCGTCGCACTTATACAACTGACGTCGAGCCGTGATATTGACGACAATATCGAGACCTGTCGCCGACTGGCGGCCGACGCCGCAGACACCGGTGCGGACTGGATTTTATTTCCCGAAAACGCCCCGTTTTTGGGGCGAGACGACGAAAAGATCGCGATTGCCGAACCCGTCGACGGCGCGATCGTCGACGCCTATCGAGAGATGGCCCGCCAATTCGACTGCTGGGTGACCATCGGCAGCATTCCCGAGGTATCCCCCGATCCGGAGCGAACCTACAACACCCAGGTTCACCTCCGCCCCGACGGATCGACACACGGAATCTACCGCAAAATCCACCTCTTCGATGTCTCCGTCGATGACGATGTCCAGTTCTGCGAGTCCGATTCGGTCTATCCCGGAGACCAGATTGTCGATACCACCGTCGGAACCGACGACGGTCATCGGCTTGGTATGACCATCTGCTACGATCTTCGATTCCCGGAGTTGTATCGCCAACTTCAGCGTCGGCAGGTCGAGGCCATCACGGTGCCGTCGGCCTTTACTCTCAAAACCGGCAGCGTTCACTGGCATCCCCTGTTGCAGGCACGGGCCATCGAAAACCAGGTCTATATCCTGGCCCCCAATCAGTGGGGACACCACTTCGGCGAGCGCCGATCCTACGGCCAATCGGCCATCTACGATCCCTGGGGACGCCGCGTCGTCTGCGCCCCCGACCGCCAGGGATTTGTCGTCGCCGACCTCGATTTTGACTACGTCGACGAAATTCGCAGCTCGATGCCCGTGTTCGATCATCGACGGGTCGCCGACCTCGACGAGTAGTTGGACGAACGATTGAATTTGACGACGGTGAGGTCTGGTCACTATCGATTGGACCTGCGCGGCCACGCACCTGCCTGATGGCGAGCGATCATCATGATGACACTTATCCAGACTCTCGAAATTTCACTTCCGCTGTTGTACGCGGCTGTCTTCTTCGTCTATCTGCGCCACTTCCGACAGGAGTCGAAGAATTCGTCGCGCGCCTTCGTCGGATCTCACCTACTTTACGGAGTGCTCGGCATTCACATCGGTTACCTGGTGTTGCTCAGCACCCACGTCGAACATATCCCGGTGGCCTCCCGCGCTGAATTTCTGTCGGTAGTCGCTCTTTGCGTGGGGATTGTGTACGCCTTCGCGGAACGCAAACACGGCGATCCCAATACGGGCATCTTCTTTATCGCCCTGACCGTGGCCACCCAGACCTGGTCGTCCTGGCTGATGGAGCCGGCGACGCCCCCGGCGATTCTCGAGGAGTACACCATCTACGGGGTCCATGTCCTGTTTATGGTCTTCGGATTTACCGCCCTGGCGATCAGTGCCCTGTATGCGATGATGTACATTCTGCTTTCGCGCCAGCTCAAATCGCGCAATCTGGGCGTAATTTTTCGACGACTGCCGTCGCTGAATATCCTCGAGCAGATGAGCCGCCTCTCGACGCTGGCCGGTATTTTATTTCTCGGCGTTGGATTGGCATCCGGGCATTTTCTGGGGGTCTACTTACTGGATGATTTCAATTTTCTGGACCCCAAGATCATCATCGCCTACATCGCCTGGACGGCCTATGCCGCGGGGTATCTGGTGGTCAAAATTCGCGGATTATCGGGGCTTCGCATGGCCTATCTTTCGATGGGCGGCTACGCGGTACTGATTGCGTCGATGGTCTTCGTCAACACATTTTTGCCGACCTTTCACTCGTTTCAGTGACCACTTCTTCGGCGTCTCGGAGCACCGTCCGTGCTCCAACTTGTTGCACCGCTACAACGCCCAGTTTTTCCGACATCCGATGCAGTAACTGATGACTCAGAACCAACTGACAGCCATTTCGTTCAGCCACCACAATACCGGGCTGGACGATCGAGACGAACTCTCGTTTGACGGCGGCGACGTCGAGCGTTTCGTGACGACCTGTCACCAACGCTGGGCCTGCGAGGCAGCGGTACTGACGACGTGCAACCGCACCGAGTTCTACATCTACGGACCGTCCTCCGATGGGCTGTGGTCGGAACTCAAGCCACTGGTCGCCGACATCCGAGACCTGAACGCGGAGACCATCCCCGAGCCGACGGTCTTTAGCGACGACGATGCGGCACGCCACCTCTTTCGCGTCGCCGCCTCCCTGGAGTCGCTGGCCCTGGGCGAAAATGAAATCCTCGGCCAGGTCAAGGACGTCCACAGCGCCATTGTCGACGGCGACGACAAGTCACCGCTGCTCGATGAGTTATTTCAGTACGCGATCCGGGTCGGCAAAAAGGTCCGGACCCGAACTTCGCTTTGCGAGGGCGCGCTCTCGGTCAGTTCGGCGGCCGTCGACCTGGCGACCAAGATCTTCGGCGACTTCTCGTCGCGCCAGATCATGCTCGTGGGCGCCGGCGAAACCGCCGAGACCGCGGCCATGCATTTTGAGTCCAGCGGCGCGACGTCCTTTGTGGTTCTGAATCGAAGCAGGGAGCGCGGTGAAGCGCTTGCCGAGCGCTTCGACGGCACCTATCGGCCACTCGACGAATTGGTCGATACCTGCAAGCGCGCCGACGTCGCCGTCTTTGCCACCGGCGCGCAGGACCATCTGTTGGAGTACGACGAGGTCAAACGGGTCATGAAGGCCCGCCAGTACCAGCCGATTTTCCTGATCGACATCTCCAACCCCCGAAACGTCGATCCCCGCATCTCGAGGCTCGACAGCGCCTTTTTGTACAATATGGACGACCTCCAGCAGGTCGTCGAAGACAATTTATCGTCGCGCAAACAGGAGATCCCGGTCGCCGAATCGATTATCGACGACCAGGTCGAGCAGTGGGCCAACTGGCAGCAGTCGATGAAGGTCACACCGACGATCGCCTCCCTGGCTCAGTTCTTCGAACAGGTCTGCGACGAGGAGATCGATAACCAGTACAACGGAATCTCCGACGAAAAGCGCCAGATGCTCGAGGAATTCTCTCAGGGACTGGTCAAAAAGCTGTTGCACAATCCGATCATGTATCTGCGAAGTTCGGTGGCCGACAACTCCCTCGATACCGAGGAACTCCAACTGGTTCGGTCTCTCTACGATCTCGATTCCTTTCAACAAGAGAGCGACAACGATGAAGTGTAAGATCGGCTCGCGCAAATCGAGCCTCGCGATGTGGCAGAGTCGCCGCATCGCCGGGCTGCTTCGCCAGGCCCATCCAACATTGGACGTCGAGATCGTCGGTATGGATACGACGGGCGACAAAAACCGCGACGATCCACTTCCGGAAGTCGGCGGCAAGGGGCTGTTTACGGCAGAACTCGAGAGCGCCCTTTTGACCGACGACATCGATCTCGCCGTCCATTCGCTCAAGGATCTGCCCTCCGAGCTTCCCGACGGTCTCCACTTTGCCGGCTCGCCGGGACGCGGTCCGGCGACCGACGCCTTTATTTCGACGCGCTGGGACCGCTTCGACGACATGCCCGAAGGCGCCACAGTGGCCACCGGAAGCCAGCGCCGCCGCTCCCAGCTATTGCACCGCCGCCCCGACCTGGAGATGGTCAACCTTCGGGGCAATATCGGCACCCGACTCGAGAAACTGGAGACCCAGGGCCACGACGGCATCATCATGGCCTCCGTCGCCCTGCACCGACT
>CAYUPT010000383.1:0-4569 GCA_964446725.1 uncultured Bradymonadales bacterium
TTCCAGAGCACCGATCATCTCCGGCGCCGACGAAAACCGCCCCGTCGGAGATTTGTCGAGGGTCTGCAAAATCACCTCTTCCAGGGCCGTCGACAGCGCCGGATTGAGCGCCCCCGGCCGCTTTGGCGTCGCGTCGGCGTGAGCCTCCAGAATCTCTCGGATGTCACCGCTGTCAAAGGGGCGCTGACCGCAGGCCGCCTCGTAGAGCATCACCCCGATGCTGTAGATGTCGCTCGCCGGCCCCACCGCCTCCGGATCGTCGACTTCTTCCGGCGAGATGTAGGCGGCGGTCCCGATAATCTTGGATTTCTCGCGCTCCGTCAGCTCGTCATCGACAAAGCGAGCGACGCCGAAATCGATGATCTTGGCCACCGATCGCCCATTTTCGGTGCCGATGAGAATATTGCCCGGCTTCAGGTCTCGATGCACTACCCCCTGGCGATGGGCGGCGGTGACGCCGCGCAAAATGTCGACGAAGACACAGGCCAGCGCCATCTCATTGACGCCGTTCTGGTGTTTGTCGCGCCACTGACTGAGCGTCGCCCCGTCCACATATTCCATGACGAAGGCCAGCGTATCGCCGTCTTCGATGATCTCTTCGAAGCGCACCACATTGGGATGGTCGATGCGCATCATGATGCGCGCCTCGCGATAAAACGTCATCCGTCGCGACGCGTCGGCCACCAGATGGGGATGTAGTACCTTGATGGCCACCGGCTCGAATCGATCGCGTCGCCGCGCCCGATAGACGTAGCTCGTCGCCCCACAGCCGGCAAAACCGGTGATCACGTAGGGACCGAATTCATCGCCGTAACTCAATGTCGCCGGCGGTCGATCGTCGCCATCATTATCTGGCCGGCGGCGAATTTGACTCGTCGTCATCGCACCCTCCTTGGTGCTCCAAACTCCCAACGTTGCCCGTTCCATCCGTGGAACGACGAGTCCATTGTCACCGGCTGATGACGGCTGTCAAAAAAAATGCCGAGGCTCCGACGCAGCACAACTAATCTGCCCGCGGGGACCTCGGCATCTCGGTATTCATCGGCGTCCGGCTGGCGCGATCAACCGCCTTCGTGAAACGGCTTGAGGGTCTCGCTCTTTTGGGGAACCCGCAATTTCTCGAGCGCTTTGGCCTCGATCTGACGGATCCGCTCCCGCGTAAGATTAAAGTCCTTGCCGACCTCCTCCAGGGTATGGTCGCTCTTTTCGCCGATGCCAAAACGCATCCGCAAAATCTTTTCCTCCCGCGGTGTCAGCGTCGACAACAGACGCAGCGTCTCTTCTTTCAGATGTTGCTCTTCGGTCTCGTCCATCGGACTCGGCGCTTTTTCGTCTTCGATGAAGTCGCCGAGTTGACTGTCGGCGTCGTCGCCGATCGGTTTTTCCAGACTGATGGGCTGGCGCGAGATCCGCTGGGCGCGGCGGACGGCTTCTACGTCCATATCCAATTCTTCGGCGATATCCTCCGCCTCCGGCTCCTCGCCCAGATCCTGCTCGAGTTCTCGCGACGTCCGCGCAATCCGATTGATCTTCTCGATGAGGTGGACCGGGATCCGGATCGTCCGCGCCTGGTCGGCGATCGCTCTGGTAATGGCCTGGCGAATCCACCAGGTGGCGTACGTCGAGAATTTATGGCCCCGCTCGTATTCGAACTTTTCGACGGCTCTCATCAATCCGATATTGCCCTCCTGAATCAGATCCAGGAAGTGAAGACCGCGATTGACGTACTTTTTGGCGATCGAGACCACCAGCCGCAGGTTGGCACGGATCATCTCCGCCTTGCCGCGCTCGCGGCGGCGCTCACCGACGTCGATCTCCTCGACGGTCTGCCGGAGCTCTTCGACATTCATCCCGAATTGCTCCTCGACGCTCTCGATAATCGAGACCGACTGATTCATGATCTGCTCGAGTTCTCGGGCCATGCCCTTGGAGAGGCGCTTCGATGAGAAATCCGGCGTCTCGCCCTGTCGACACTGCTCTTTCCAATCCTCGAGCGTCTCTTCGTCGACGCCAATGCGCATCGCGTAGCGGCGCATGCGTCGCTCGCATTTTTCGACGTTTTCCAACGCCTCGTAAAATTTATCGACGACCCGGTCGATATAGCGCTGCGACAGCTGGCAGCCCTTGATGGCCTCCACCATCGCCTCGAAGGCCTCGTCTTGTTGCTCGCGCCGCTCGTCGATGACCTCCTGGTCGGCGTCGTCATCGACGGCCTGTTGCCATTCGTGTCGCTTGTACTGATAGCGCTCGTAAGCACTCTCCAGGCGCTCAAATCGCTCAAACACCGGCGGCGCCACCGGCAAATCGCTGTCGTCGCCACTGGGTGTGTACTCTTCAAACACCTCCCGGGCCCGGGCGTCGCCCGACATCAGACGCTCCGGCAAATCCAACATCATCTCCACACCGGCTTCGGTTCGCACCAGCACATCGAAAATGATCTGGCGGCCGGCCTCGATCTCTTTGGCGACGGCCACTTCGCCTTCCCGGTCCAGAAGGCTGACCTGGCCGATGCCCTGCAGATACATTTTGACCGGATCCATATCGCGAAAACTATCGACGCGCCTCGTCAACTTCTTGCGCTCGCGCCGCTTGTGGCGCCGGCCGATAAAGTCGTCTTTGGCCTGCTCGTCGGAGTCATCGGATTGATCGACTTCTCTGGAAGCCTGTTCGAGTTTTGTCATAATACAGCCCTTCAGTCGTCAGCCCAATGATGAAGGCGGAGAGGGTTCGGACCTACCGCCACAACACTTATGCACATTTCGTGCCATCTCATCACTACCCGCACGGCCCGCAGAACCACCGATAAGGCCGTGGATCCACCGCCTGGTCGGGTCAATACCACCCGACTACTCCGGCGTTCGGTGGACATATACTCCAGTGCGTCTCGCGGGGTGAGGACAATTGTCCCCACTACGAAAACTTTTCACCGTCCGCGTCGCGGAACCTCCGCGCCACTTCGTAGGCGATAACGCATCAACCGCCGCACTTCTTCCCGAAGTCCGGATATTGGAGTCCTCGTCCCTCCTGGTTGTTACAACTCTACTGCCCCAGGTCGTACTGCACTGAGATGAGCGGCGGCGATGGTCGCCGCCCCTCGCTTATACCCCAGATGGCCCGGATTTCAACGGGCCGAACGTCGCTCCGGTCCGGCGAGCGTCTCCAGCGACTGTACCTCGCTGCGAAGGGAATCCAGAAGTTGACTCCGCTCCTTTTGCCGATCTCGCATTGTCCGCTCCAGTGCCCGTCGTTTCCGATCGGCCTCCTGTTGCGAGGCTTCGAGCCGCTGCTGAAGTTCGGCAATCTCGGACTGCAACGCCTCGACCTGTTCGGGATCGGCGGTCGGTTGTGCTTCGCTGTCCGCTCGCTGTTCAAACGTCTCGATCTGCGATTGAAGCTCGTCGCGCCTGGAGCGCAACTCCGAGACCTGCTGCTGGCGCTTTGCAAGTTGTTGTTGTTGCTCGTCGATGCGGGCATTCAACTCGTCGACATGGTCTTCGAGTTTCTCCACCTTCTGGCGCTGCTGCTGAACTTCATTGCGCAACTCGTCACGGGCCTGTTTGGCCTCGTCGCGCTCTTCTCTTAGCGACGACGCCTCCTGGCGCAACTCCTCACGGGCCTGTTTGGCCTCGTCGCGCTCTTCTCTTAGCGACGACGCCTCCTGGCGCACGTCGCTCAACTCGGATTGGCTGGCCGTCAACTGCTGGCGCGCCGATTCCAACTCCTCGCGCAGCTCCGAGTCATCGGCCACCGCCGTCCCTCCGGTCTGAGGCGCCGTTGACTCCTCCAGATCGAAATAGCTCGACTTGCCCTTTTGACGCCGCTCGATCTGGCGGCAAGCCCCGGCAATCGTAAACATCTCTTCGTACAACAGGGTTCGGATCTGGAAGAGCAACTCGATATCCGAACGCTGGTAGACGCGCTGACCGCTCTTGGTCTTTTCGGGCTCCAGGACGTCGAATTCCGTCTCCCAGTAGCGCAACACGTAGGGTTCGACCTCCAGCAGCTTGGCCACTTCTCCTATTTTAAAATAGGTCTTGTCCGGAAGTTCAATGGTCGCCGTGTCGTCTCGATTGCCGTCGGACTCGCTCATGGTCCTCTTACCTCGAATTCGGTCTACTGCATCACTGTCGATCGCCGCCGTATGCCCTGACGGACATCAGCGCTCGCCGTTGAGTTCTTCTTTGAGGACCTGACTGACCTTAAACCGAAGGACCTTTCGCTCCGGAATCAAGATCTCTTCTCCGGTGCGCGGATTGCGCCCCATGCGTTCGCCCTTGTGGCGCACTTCGAATTTGCCGAAACCGCTGACTTTGATCTCCTCGCCCCCTTCCAGTGTCTCCTTCATCAATTCCAGTACTTCGTTGACGTAATTCGACGAATCCTTCTTCGTCAATTCGGTCCGCGAATACACCGTGTCAACAATATTGGCCTTCGTTAACGTCACGTACGACTCCTTATCGAATCAAACTACTACCACCAACATCGGAAACTGCCACCAATCCACCGTCGCTCACCTACCGGACTCCAACATCGACGCCCAGTTAGACCACCACAGCCGTCGAAGATTCC
>CAYUPT010000384.1:0-4538 GCA_964446725.1 uncultured Bradymonadales bacterium
GCCTTCTTTAAAGCAACCAGTCGCGCTGGAGATCACTCATCGGAATCATCATCGTCGTCTTCGGCGTCCACTTCGCCGTGAACGCGGAAATCGACGGCTTCGGCTGAAAGCGATGCTCCATCGAAGCTACTCTCACCGATCCAGGCCGGATCTTCGCCGTCTCGACGCACTCGCCAGACGTCCATCGAGCCCTGGGCAATGCCCGGACTGACTCCACCGGTGGCCGTACTGCCGAGGAATACGATGTCATTGCCCTCCGGCGACAACCGTGCGCTGTCGATAGAGATCGTGCACTCCGACGGATCCTGAACACCTTCGCCCAGTCCGCCACAGCCGCGCAGGTCGATGTCTTCGCGCTCCGTATTGCCGTAGATTTCTTCGAACTCACCAGTGTAGGGATCACCGGCCAGAATTGCCGACGGCGGGTACTGCGCCTCGTCGTCATCGTCGCCCATCTCCGAGCTGGTGCAGTCCCGTTCTCCGACGAAGTAAACCCGCTCGTCGGGCCCGAAGCTAAGTGGTCCGTCGATATGCGTATAGCTGAAGGAACCATCCTGGCGCGTTACCTCACAACCATTGCTGTTGGGCCCGACACCGACGGTGATGCGCTGGGGTGCACACTGACCGTCATCGAAATCATCGGTCGGTGAATCACAGCGATGGACCGTGCCGCATTCATCGTGGCCGAGGCAACTGGTACCGAGATTGTCGCGGTTGTCGGTATCGATCACGTAGATCGTCGGCTCGTGCGCATAGCAACGCTCATTGGCACCACAGGTCTGACCGGCACCGCTGCAGTCGTCGTCACTGGAGCATTCGCCGTACTCATTGGGACCGGTGGCGTGAAACGCAACGAGACGTCCGTCACTGGTGGCGCCGGTGGGAATCGATGTCAGGTAGAAACTACCCTGTCCTCCGCCGACCGCCGATCCGTCGAGTTGAGTCATCTGGTTGGCCGACGACAGCAATTCCCCCTGCCATCCCACTCGGATGTCCAGCGAAAATAGCCCCGGCGGGATAAACTGCATCGTCCGCTGACTTGCGGGATCGATATCCCACCGGTTTGCGAGCTGCGTCGTCTCCACATCGTGCAATTCCGCGATTTCAAACTCCTGGCCGTCGTAGTCTTGGTAGTAGGCGTGGACGAAGGCTTCGACGTCTCGCTCAAAGGCGACGCCGTCGCCACGCACCCGCGGCCTGTTGATATCACCGGCAAAGACTTCCAGATCGCCATCGACGGCCGGCGGATCTCCGCTCAGTGGAGCGACTTTCGCGTCATAACTGTCGTTGTCGTTTGACTCCACCACGATGAGATGACTCTTGTCCGACGTTACCGTACAGGACCGGGCCTGCGCGCAATTGATGTCACCGGTGTCAATCGTCTCCTGCGTACCATCGCGACTGCCGACGATATACAACTCGGCATCTGTTGTATCTTCGGCGACGAAGCTGACCTGATAGTCCTCCTCTTCGATCTGGTCTTCGACACAGGCCAATTCCTCTTCTCCGGCATCGGCATTGCAGATCAGATCATCGGGGCAATCGGCATTGACCTCGCATTCGAATTCGTACTCGTCGACGCAGAGTTCCTCGTCGACGTCGCACAACTCGCCGTCCGGGCAATTGCCGAATTCTTCGCAGGGTTCCGGCTCTCCTTCGCCCTCGTCTTCCTCTTCGCCACAGCCAGCCCACAGCAAACTACCGGCGATGAGTAATACTACGGCGGCGGCGACGGCCGGCCACTGGCGTCTGGTTTGGTTTAATTGCATCACAATCTCTCCATGGTCTGTTACTCGGTTCACGACCCGGCATACGACAATCTCGAAGTCTGCGGCTCGATTCGATCTGGGCGTGCGCGGCAGGGCCCCGCAATCGGCGCACTATAAGGTGGATCTCTATCGCCTATCAAGAACGCTCCGACAGCACCGATGAGATAGCGCGCCCTGTAGCGCCCGCAGTCCCGGTATCGGCGCCACCGAGTTCGCGTCGATACACCTCGTCGGCGAGCCTGCCCCGCTTACGAACCATCGTTTTGTTTGGCTCGATTCCAGAGTTGCTCCAATTGCTCGATATCCATGGATTCCACGTCTTCTCCTTTGGAAGCGGCCATCGACTGGAGCTGGTCGATGCGCTCTTCAAATTTGTCGATGGCTCCCCACAGTGCCGTTTCGGGATCGACGTCGATATGCCGTGCCAGATTGACGACTGAAAATAAGAGGTCCCCCATTTCTTCGGTCATTCGACGGGACTCGCTGTCGGTGCCATTTTCGAGAAGCTCGTTTAACTCCTCGAGCTCTTCTTGAACTTTTGCAAAAGCACCACTCCAATGGTTCCAGTCAAACCCCCACTGGGCCGCCTGTCGGCCGCGAGTTTCGGCGCAGCGAAGCGGGCTCGAAGTACATTTCGATTCTTCTTTTGTCATAGCCGTCGTCGTCCGTCGCAATTGCATTTCGCCGAGTACTGGCCCCCCTCGAGTCACGCCAATCCAAGACAAATGTTAAATTCGGTTGAATCATTCGCCCTCCCGAGATTAGAATACGCTCCGAAACGTCGGTCACAAGCAACCCCTGCCCATCCGCTCTCCGGATCGGTGGTTTCAACAAAGCGTATTTATGTCGACGCATTACTGTACCGGAGTCAGCCTCCGGGGGGTATCTCGACTGCTCACATCGGTGCTGGTGGTGTTGGTCGCCCCGGTCATCGCTGCCGCGATCCCGGCCACTGCCGACGCCCAGCAGCAGAGTATCGAGGGGTTACTCGAGGGCGCCAGCGAACGGAGGGTCACCGACGATGACGGACGACTCCCGGAGCCCACCGCCAGCCGGGTCAACCTGGAAGTCCGGTGGCAATCCTGGCAGCGCGGCATCGCCGACGGCGACCCGAAGTTTTCGGATCTGGAGACACTTCGCAGCAACGCCGTCAGCCTCGGCATACCTAGCCTTCCGTATCACCAGCTCGCCGTGCTCTATGAGGCGCGGCGAGCCGACGAACTGGGGCTTCGCGACGGCCAGGCCATCGAGCTTCGCCGCACGGCCCACGATTTCGCCCCCCATCTACCCTACGCCAAACTCGAGACTGCCCAGGCCCGCCTGAGCGGCGACCTCAGTTCCTCCTATCGCGCCATTCCGACCTACATCAACGGCCTCCAACAGGGGTATCTATGGCTCGACACCCGCATTGAGTGGGGCCTCAAAATCGCATTGTGGCTTCTGATGGCCCTGGGCGCTGTATTCCTGGGATTCGTCCTCGGCCAATTGTTGCGCTACTTCGGGATCACCGCTTACGACGGGACCCGTGTTCTTCCCCGTGGATTCTCCAGTACCCAGACTGTGATCCTGCTGGTGGCGCTGGTATTGGTCCCCGGACTGCTCCTTCAGTCACCGCTGATGTCGCTGTTGCTTTTATTGTTGCTCATCGTCCCCTTCCAGCAACTCAACGAGCGACTCGTCTCCTGTCTGTTTTTCGCGCTACTGGCCGCCCTCCCCTTCGTCGACGACCGACTCGGCGAATTCCTCATCTACCCCGACAGCGAGGCCCAACAAGTCGCCCACGCCCACTACCACGGCTGCGACGACGAATGTCGAGATGGGCTCGACGCCATCGCCGACACCGATCGCGGCGTCGCTCGCTATGTCGAGCGCGTCGATCGTTTCCGCGATGGGTCCCATGAGACCATGCAACAGCTCTCGGAGTGGTTCGACGAATACGAGCCCCATCGCCACGACGATTCTCTGGCCGGTCACTGGCTCAATCTGGAAGGTGCCGTCCAGATTGCGCTCGGAAAGCATCAGGAGGCGATCGACACCCTCGATCGCGCCGTGGAACTCGATACCGACAGCCCGGCGCCGTGGTTCAATCAGGGCCGCGCCTATCAACTCAAAGATCAGCAGTCGGCGAGTCACCGGGCGATGCAAAATGCCTTCGGTCGCGACCTGGACGCCGTCTCGCGCAAAGCCGACTTCTCGGACCGCGACCCCCACAGTTTCTTGATGATTGAACCCGCCGATGCCACCTCCATCTGGAGTGAACACCGACCGGAAGCCGATGACGCCCCGAGTCTGTTGACGCCGGGCTGGACGATCATCGCCGGCGATCGACTCGACCTCGACATGGCGCTGTGGCTCGGTCTGGGAGCCATTGCCGTGACCCTGTTGACGATTCCCCTCGTGCTCGGGCGCCGGGTCAGCTCGCCCTGCCCGAAATGTGGCCTGGCCAGAGACCCCACGGAGACCGCCGAGACCGGCCATCACCACTACTGTCGTCCCTGCTATGAGACTTTTGTCTCCGGCGCCTCCCTCGACTATCACGCCCGGGTCCACAGCGAGGCGACACTGGGTCGACGGGACCGACTCCAGCGCTTTTTGCGCCGCGCCTTCTCCCTTGTGACACCGGGGGTCGGTCATATTCTCGGCGGCCATGCCGTGCGCGGCACCATCGCTCTGGGGGCTCTGGCGACGGGCATCTTTATTCTGGTCTATCCCATGGGACCGCTGGCCGCCTGGCGCGGCCCCTTTGGACTCTTTGAGGCGCACTGGGCG
>CAYUPT010000385.1:0-4537 GCA_964446725.1 uncultured Bradymonadales bacterium
CCGAGGCGGCGCCGGCGTCGTCGACGGCGTCCCGGCGGCGCGTCCCGTCGAGTCCGCGCAGATCGGCGGCGGCCCGGGCCATCGCCGTCGCCATGGCCGCCGAACTGCCCAGCCCGGCGCCCAGGGGAATGTCGACGTCGACATCGATGGCCAATTGTTCGGGATCCAGCTCAAAGGTCGAAAAGAGCCGGTCGGCGGCCTTGCGGACCCGATCGTCGACCGACAGCGGTCCGTTGATGGTCTTCATCTGAAATGACGGGGATCCGGCTCTGGAGAGTCGGGCGGTGACGCCGCCGTCGAGACTGCAGGCGACGGCCGGCCTGCCGTAGACGACGGCGTGTTCGCCAAAGACGATCAACTTGCCCCGTCCCCGGGCTGTAGCTGTGGAAGAGGACACAATAATGCCACTCAGTGAAATCAGTTAAAGACGCCCGCCGAGATGCCGGACTCACTGATCTCGAGTTTGATGGCGTCTGGCATCTCCTCGACGTGGTCGTCGGCGTAGTCGCAGGCGGTCTCGAATTGCTCCTGGTCGTCGATGCACAGATACACATCCTTGACGTTGCTCAGGCGGGGCAATTCCTCGGCGGTAATTTTCCAGTAGATATCCAGAAATTTATCGAAGGGAAAGCCGGCGGTCTCGGTGCCGATGGGTGGGATGGCCAGCTGGCTGAGCTCGAGTTCGTCGGCCAGATCGTAGGCGTTTAAAATGGCATTGGAGATCAGACGGTCGGTGACGTCTTTGGAGCCCACAATCGACACATGGATAAGGCGCTGGCAGTTGAGCTGGCCCGGTTCGGTATCGAGCGCTTTGCCCGGCTCAAGGCGATTGCCGTTGAGTTTGCTGCGAGCCATGTGAAGCGTCTGCTGGATGTAAGGTCCGCCGCGCCGGGCGATGGCTCCGCCGACGCCACTGCCCAGAATCAATCCCGTATTCGAGGGGTTGACCAGGGCTCCGTCCTTCAGGGGCAGCAGGGTGATATCGCCCTGGGTGATCGTCAGATTGTGAGTCGGTTCGGTCATGACAGTGTTCCGCGTATGGAATTGGGGGATTAGCAGAGGTCGGTGTTGGCTTCGTTTCCGGCGTAGTACGTGCAGTCCGGAAGGTCAATCGTGGAAACTGGGTAGCGATACCGCTGGCACCGAAATTGGTCGTTGGTGACAACCTAATCGCAGTCGCCGCAGGGCCAACCGGCCGTTTACTGAGAAGCATCGACGATTTGGATGGCTTCGGTGTCCGGTCGGTCGTCGTTGACAAAGGAGCAGGGCATCTCAATGGCCTCGGCGAGGCGCTGCTCGTAGTCGTCGCGCGAAATTTCGCGGGCTCCAAATTGCTCGAGGTGGTCGGTCGTAAACTGGATGTCGAGCAGAGCGAATCCGCGCTCTTGGAGGCGTCTGACCAGATGGACCAGACAGATCTTCGAGGCGTCAGTCTTGCGATAAAACATCGATTCCCCGGCAAAAAAGCCGCCGATTGAGACTCCGTAGAGGCCACCGACGAGTTCGTCGCCGTCCCAGGCCTCGACGGTATGGACGAAGCCGAGCCGGTGCAATTCGCTGAAGACGGCGGCCAAACCACTGGATATCCAGGTCTGTTTTTGGGTCTCTCGCGGCGCGGCACAGCCCTCGACGACGGCGTCGAAATCGCGGTCAATCCAGATATCAAAGGGTCGCTTTTTGACAGTGTGCGCCAGTCGACGCGGGCAGTGAAAGTCGTCGATGGGCATGATGGCGCGCGGATCCGGGGCGTACCAGTAAATCTTGTTGTCTTCCTCCGGGTGGGCCATCGGGAAGACACCCTGGGTATATGCCGAGAGCACGAGTTGTGGTGACGGTTGTTTCATAACCACTTCTCAAATGAGGGAGGAGGCGCCGGCGACATCTGCCACTATAACAGAGTAACGGGGATGCGATTCCCTTGCAGTCGCCGGCGCCGATACAGAGAGCGCAGTCATTGGGCGCTATCCGGTGAGACCATGTCGGCGGGGTTGACGGCGTCGTCGAATTCCTCGCCGCTGAGATAGCCCAATTCGATGATCGCCTCTCGGAGGGTGGTTTCCTCGTTGTGGGCTTTTTTGGCGACCTCGGCGGCCTTGTCGTAGCCGATGACCGGGTTGAGGGCCGTCACCAGCATCAGGCAGCGCTCCAGATAGTCGTCGATCTGGTCTTGATTGGCCTCGATGCCGACGACACATTTGTCGGTAAATGAGCGCATCGAATCGCTCAGAAGTTCGACGGACTCCAGGATGTTGTGGACGAGCATCGGCTTGTAGACATTGAGCTCGAAGTTGCCGTTGGAGCCGGCGAAGCCGACGGCGGCGTCGTTGCCCATCACATGAGCGCAGACCATCGTCAGCGCCTCGGCCTGGGTGGGATTGACCTTGCCGGGCATGATCGACGAGCCGGGCTCGTTGCTGGGGATGTCGAGTTCGCCGATGCCGCAGCGCGGACCGCTGGACATCCAGCGCACATCGTTGCCGATTTTATTGAGAGCCACGGCCAGCGTCTTGAGTGCGCCGTGAGCCTCGACGAGGGTCTCTTTGCCGGCGAGTAGGGCGAATTTATTGGACGCCGACTCAAAATCGAGGCCGGTCTTGTCGCTCAGCGCCTGGCAGACGGCCTCCGGGTAGCCCTCGACAGTGTTGAGGCCGGTGCCGACGGCAGTGCCGCCGATGGCCAGTTCGCGAAGCATGTCGATGGCGTCGACAATCGCCTTCTGGGCGTAGTCGAGCTGGGCGACGTAGCCCGAGAACTCCTGACCGAGCTTGATGGGCGTGGCGTCCATCAGGTGGGTGCGCCCGACCTTGACGACGTCGTCGAATTCGTCGGCCTTGTCGCCCAGGGCATCGCGCAATTTCGCCAGTGTCGGCAGCAACTCGTCTTCCAGTTGGTCGACAACGGCGACGGCGGTGGCCGTCGGGAAGCTGTCGTTGGTCGACTGACTCATATTGACGTGGTCATTGGGGTGGACCGGCTGCTTGGAGCCGATTTCGCCGCCCAGAATTTCGATGGCCCGATTGGCGATGACCTCGTTGGTATTCATATTGGTCTGAGTGCCGCTTCCGGTCTGCCAGACGGCGAGCGGAAACTGGTCGTCCAATTCGCCGTCGATGACCTCCTGGGCGGCCTGCTGGATGGCGTCGCGGCGCTCTTCGTCGAGTAGCCCCAGCGAGGCGTTGGCCTCCGCACAGGCGTACTTGACCAGTCCCAGTGCCTTGATCATCGGTCGGGGCATCTGGTGGTCGCCAATATCGAAATTCTGCAGTGAACGCTGGGTTTGAGCACCCCAGTAGGCGTCTTCCGGGACTTCAACGGGGCCCATCGAGTCGTGTTCGGTGCGCGTGGTCATCGATTCCACCTTTGGCTGGAAAATACATTCATTGCGGTACAGTCCTCATTGCCGATGGTCATATTCGACGACGGTGCCAAAACTCAAGCTCCGAGCTTGTCAGCGATGGTCGTCGAAGGCCGGCGAGGCATCCGACGATCACCGTCAATGCGGGGCCGCAGCCGGGTCAATTTAGGGAGCTCGAAGTCGACAATCCGGCACAATGTGTTCACATTGTTGATGACAATGCCTTGAGTCGCAGTGGTTGGTCGACGGCCCGACACGTCGCCAGCAAGTGCTCGAGGCGTGGGACTTCGAGCCCCCTAGCGATGGAGCGAAACCGCCGTGAAGCACCATCTACAGCGGCCTGTATGCGACTCCACCGGCCAGCTCCCGGAGCTGCGCTGCGACAGCGGTGGAGTGTGCGATGAGTTGAGTCGCCGCTGCAGTGGCAATCTCGGTGGCGGACTTCCCGGACTACAGTCGCCTTTTCGTCCCGCCGATGTCGAGCAGGGGCGAATGATGTCGATCTTCAGTTATTGCAGTGTCATCTTCGGAATTCCGGTCTTTATTGTACCGCTGGTCCTTCGCAATAATCGATTCGCTCTGCATCACGCCAGGGCGGCGGGGGCGGCCTATCTGGCCTGTATGATGTTTCTGGGGCTGGCGGTGATGAATTGCGCAGTCTTCTTGCCGCTGGTCTTTGTGTGCTATATCCCGGCCCTGATCGGAATCTACCGGGCCTCGGCGGGAGTCGAGGCCGGGACAGCGGCCCTTGGGCCGGCGGGTCAGCGAATCTTTCAGTGGATCGAGGTACGATAGTGGATAGACAACAACGGGCCCGAAAAATCGGTAACAAGCTAGATGAGTTGTATCCGGAGACGCCGATACCGCTCGAACACAAGGACGGATATACCCTGTTGGTCGCCGTGCTATTGTCGGCGCAATGCACTGACGAGCGCGTCAACAAGGTGACCCCCGATCTCTTCGATCTGGCCGATAATCCCTACGATATGGCCGAACTCGAGGTCGACGAAATCGAGCACGCCATCCGCTCCTGCGGCCTGGCGCCGACGAAGGCCAAGCGCATCAAAAAGCTGTCGCAGATGATTATCGATGATTTCGACGGGGAGGTCCCGGAGACGCTGACAGGCATGAAGAAACTTCCCGGCGTCGGCCAGAAGACGGCGTCGGTGGTGATGTGTCAGT
>CAYUPT010000386.1:0-4535 GCA_964446725.1 uncultured Bradymonadales bacterium
ACTCCACTTCCAATTTGACGCCGGCCAATGGCACGAGCGTCAGTCCTCGGTGACCGTGGCCGTTGACGGCGCCACAGTTACCGAGAGCGGAACAGGACCCGTCATCGAACTTTCGGGGGTACAGTGGGGGCCGCGAGATGGGGCCGTATCCGAGCCCTCGTCCTGTGACGCATTCGTCGACCACTCGCCAGACTACCTCGACGGTGAAGCGATGACGGCCACTGCGCGGTCGCTGAATTTTGACGGCCATGTCTGGAGGGCCACAGACTTCAATCTCGCCGACGTTCCAGGCCCTTCGATTGCCGCCGAACTCCAACCCGGTCAGACGTCATCCGGGTTCACGGCCCCGTCGGTGTATATTGATTCCGACGATGTGCATCTGTCGGCGGCCTACCATATGAGTCGAATCCCACTGGTGCTGCGGGGACACTGGACCGCCCCGGCCACGGCGGGCGCCGGGGTCGGAGTCGCGACGCAATCGCCGCTATGCGGTGAGCGACGATGTGGCTACGACGAATTGGCGCTGGACGGTCTCGTCGATGCGGACGGTGACGTCGGCGCCGAATTGTCGGGCGATGCGGTCGTCGGCGATGCCCTCCAGCATATATCGGTGTCCAGCGATGGTATCGGACTCGGCACCGGTGAAGTGAGCACTTCACCGGCACTTCGCTTTCGCCGCAACGGCGGTTTCCAATCATTCAATGCTCATCGATTCGGCGCCAGTTATTCCGGTGACAATCACAATCTCGTCGGCGGCGGTTCCGTCGTTGCCGCCGGAAACCAAAGCTTCGATCTCCTTGAAGAACACCGCAACGCCGCCGATGTATGGGCTCGATATGGCACATCGACTCGGCTCGCGGCGGGGATTCGCGGGGCGTTGGCCATGAGCCATCGGGAGTTTTCGTCGGTCGGGGAGCCCTCGGGCCGAATGATGACCGCCGATCTCCGACTGGACCGGCGCTTTGGGTCGCCGCGTCGAATGTGGATCCGACCGTCGATGCGCGCCGGACTCGTCGCCGCCGGGACCGATCGTTCGGAGGGCCTAGCGATGGAGAGTCGGCCGCGCTTGGATGTGATGCTCGATAGCGGATTGGCTGTCCAGGGGCACTTCACAGACACCACCCATCACATCACGCCGCGGGCCTACGTCGGACGCCGTCTAGAAGCCGACCAGCAATTTGGGCCGTCGGCTCATCTATCGGCTCTCGAAGAATCCCATCACCGAGCGTCGGATTCATCGTACTTCGGCGGCGCCGTCATCGATCAACGCCTCGATTTCAGTGGATCTCATCGACTTCGATTTCCCGTCGGCATGGCCGTCGTCGGCGACGCGGCGACATCGCAGTGGCGACCGGTCTTCCACGGAAGTCTTCAGGTCGATACCCGGATCGGCGACCGCCGGCTCCAGATCGGTGGCAATGGCCTCTGCATCGGGTCCTGTCGGCGCCTGGGAGCCCGGGGTGTCATTGCGGCCGACTGGGGACAACGGATTCAATCCGTCCATCTCGTCGAATGGGGACATCACCACCGCCCGGTCGTACCCCAGCTCGATAGCCGGATTCGAAGTGGCTGGACCAACCGCATCAAGACCACTCCCATCGCCGGGCGGCCCCCTGAGACCCTCACTCACATGACCGCCCTTCGCGGGCGCTTCCAGGGCTGGAGCGGGCAATGGTCGATTCGCGGTCGCCCGGTCGCGTGGGGCGAACTAGACGCAGGAGTTCAACTCGTTCGCTACTGGGATGCCCTGGGTTGGGGAGTCGGTGTTCAGGGCGCGGCGTCTCTGGACGGAACGGATTGGGCGGCGTTGCTGGGGGTCAGAAATTCGCCCGCTTTTTGAGCTTGTCGAGCCGCGGGTGATTCGGTGCCAGGGCCTCCAGGCGAGTCAGCGCCCGGTCGGCCGTCTGCTGACTTCGGGTATTGATTCCATAGCGAGCCAGTAGCGCAAAAATTTCGGGGTTGTCCGGCTCCATACTGGCGGCCCGTGAAAGACTGCGGCCCGTCTCCTCGACGACCTTGTCGTTGGTGGGATCGATCTTGAATCGGGTATACGCCAGATTGGCGAGAATGATGCCCCGCGACGGGTCGTAATCGCTGGCGCGCTGAAAATAGTCGCAGGCCGTCGTCAGATCGCCGAGTCGAAGGTACGTCAGACCGTCGCGAAAATAGATATCACCCATGGCCGCGGCGTCGGAGTCGACATCCGGCAGTTCCGGGCGCGCCTCCGTCGACGGCGCCTCCTCAGAGACTTCGCGATCTTCGAATTGCGACTGGATCTCCACCATGGCGCGACCGATGGCCCGGCGGATATCGAGGGCTTTTCGCGTCAGATCCATATCCCCCAGACGCTGAAAATTTTCGGCCCGGTAGAAGCGCTCATAGCGCTCGTAGCGCTCACGCACCGTCGATGGAGTGGCGTCGGCGCTCAGGTTGAGTGCCAAGAAGGGATTATCGGTATTTTGAATCCGTTCAAAGTCCTCCTGGACGATCGACTGGATGCGCTTGAGCCGATCCGAGTGGTCACTCTTATCATCGGTCTCGGACATGGGGTACCGCTTGTATTATGCGTTGATCTATGGTTGTCAGAAGCGGTCGAACCGAACGGAGCGAGCCTCGGCGAGCAACATCGGCCGGAGGACGCTGACGAGATCGCGATGTGCAACCGCTTCTGCGACGGTCGACGATTTGCATCGGCAAGTGTAAACCGGGATTGACCCGGCGGCAACCGTCGTTGTCATACCGAGGTTGCTGCCGGGACCACACACCACAGGACGTACGGACCGCCTCTCTATGGATACGACGAACGAAGACAGGACCATCTGGTCGACGCCCGTCGACGACGCCGACCCTCGACAATTGTCGGCCTACGACTACGACCTCGACGACGACCGCGTCGCCGCCGACCCCGCCGATCGCAGAGACCAGTCCCGGCTTCTGGTTTACCGCCGGGACGGTGACTCCATCGAACATCGGCGTTTCGGCGACATCTGTGGCGAACTGAGGGCCGGCGATCTACTGGTATTTAACGATACGCGCGTCGTACCGGCGCGCATTGAGGTCTACAAAGAGACCGGTGGACGCGTCGAACTCTTTGTGCTCGATACCGACGCCGATGGCCCCGATCGCGGATGGAAGACCGATGCCGGCGGTCGCATTGGATTGGAGTGCATGACGCGCTCGTCGCGGCCACTTCGGCCGGGCATGGTGTTGTCGGACCCCGATCGCGGCGATCTGCCGCCGATCGAAGTCATGGAGGCCGACTCCGGCCGGGCCACCGTGCGGATCGACTGGAACGGCGCTCCGATTTCGTTTCTCGATAAATTCGGCCGTGTTCCCCTGCCGCCGTACATCGAAAAACGCCGAACCGCTCAAGACCGACCTCCCGTCGATGAATCCGATCGCGACCGCTATCAGACCGTATTCGCCGAAACCCCCGGCGCTGTGGCGGCGCCGACGGCGGGCCTCCACTTTACGGATGCGCTACTGGAAGAGCTGGAGTCTCACGGGATTCACCGCGCAGCGCTGACGCTGATGGTCGGCCCCGGACCCTTCCAGCCGGTTCGCCACGACGAACTCGCCGATCACGACATGCACTCCGAGGACTACTGCATCTCTTCGGAACTCGCCGATAAGATTGAGGCCTGTCGCCAGCGCGGCGGCCGCGTTATCTCGGTGGGGACGACGTCGGCCCGGGCCCTGGAGTCGGAGGCTCGACGCCCGTCGCCCTTCGAAGCCGGATGGCGCTCTACAGACCTCTTTTTGCGGCCCGGCGTCGAGTTTCAGGTCTGCGACGGGCTGATCACCAATTTTCACCTCCCGAAATCAACACTTCTGGCCCTGGTCGCCGGTTTTGTCGGGTACCCCACAATGCGGCGACTCTACGAAGCGGCCATCGACGGCGATTATCGATTCTACAGCTACGGCGACGCCAATCTCGTGTTGAGATCGTGATACCGTCGCGCGCCGGTGGCCCGGATCTGGGCCGCCGAAGATCACAGTCTATCTACTCTACGCCCCCTTGAGACGACCATGGATACCGACGATCTTGTTCAGTGCACGACCTTTGGCTTTGAGGAAACCTCCAGTGATGGCGCGGCGCGAACCGGTGTTGTAGAAACGACACACGGTAGCATTGAGACACCGGTTTTTATGCCCGTGGGCACCCGGGGAACCGTCAAGGCCATGCGGCCCGACGAACTCAAAGAGCAGGTCGGCGCTCAGATCATTCTCGGAAATACCTATCATCTGTACATCCGCCCCGGCCTGGACGTTATCGAACTCCACGGCGGACTCCACGAAATGATGAACTGGGATCGCCCCATCTTGACCGATTCCGGCGGCTACCAGGTCTTTAGTCTCGAGGAGTTGCGCACCATCGAAGAAGACGGCGTCGACTTTCAGGACCACCTCTCCGGTGACCGCCACTTCTTTTCGCCGGAAAAGGTCATCGAAATCCAGGAGACGCTGGGAAGCGATATCATGATGGCCTTCGACGAATGCCCTCCGGCCGACGCCAGCGAAGAATATATGCGCGA
>CAYUPT010000387.1:0-4524 GCA_964446725.1 uncultured Bradymonadales bacterium
GAGCACCAGGCGTCGAACAATGGCGCGCCAGGGACGCTCGTTGAGGATCTCGTGGTACAGGTCGGGAAAGACCTCCAGTTCGCGGTCCAGCGAGCCCAGCCTATGAAAGAGGGCCTCCGTCGCCCCGGGGTCGACCAGGCGGTCATCGCCGGCGACGAGAAATAAGAAGGGCTGATCGAGGGCGTTGGCGCGCTGCTCGAGGTTTTTCTGGGCCTTTCGAGTCTCCGTAAACCACCGGGCATTGGCGGTATCAAAGACCAGGGGATCGCTGCGATACTTGTCGACGACCTCCTGGATGTGACTGAGGTCTTCGGCGTCCAGATCGGAGGGCAGCGACAGCGTCGGCATCAGGCGGCTCATCAGGCGACCGGCCACGCTTTTGACCGGAGAGACGCGAACCGCCAGCCGGCACAGTGGGCTGGTCAGTGCAAAGCCCTGGACCCCGTCGGGTTTGCGCAGTGCGTAGCGCAGGGTGACGAGGCCGCCGTTGGAGTGGCCGAGCAAAAATAGAGGGGCTTTCGGCCAGCGGTCGAGGGCCCGGCGCTTGAGCATCGACAGGTCGTCGGCGTAGCGCGAGAATCGCTGGACATGGCCCCGGCGGCCCGTCGACCGGCCGTGGCCCCGGGCGTCGAGGGCGATGACGTTGTAGCCGGCGCGCACCAGTGCCGTGGCCACATGGTCGTAGCGGCCGCTGTGTTCGCCGTAGCCGTGGTGGATGCCGACGGTGCCCCGGCGCCCGCCGCTTTGATCGGCGTCAAACCAGGCCTGCCAGTACAATTGCTGGTTATCCGTCGTCGTCCAGTAGCCCTCGTCGCGCTCGACGCCATCGGTGGGCGACGAGCGGGCCGGGGCCAGATCGTCCCACAATTCGGTGGATAGATTTTGCGCTGTCCAGCGAAGTGGACGTTGAGAGTTGGCGGTGGCGGACCCGGTCGGTTTGGTGGCCATAAGGCGAGACTGCGTTGGAGAACGTAAATAAGGACCGAGGCGATAATAACACGGCGTCGACGGGTTGCGAACCGGTGATCAGTACTCGACGACGGCGTCGACCCAGACCAGTCGGTGATCGGAGGCGTCGACGAGTTCGGCGTGGGGTTCGCCGGGGGCCGGCCAGAAGACGGCGCTGTCATCGATGTCCAGATCCGATGAGGGGATGGCGTAGTCGACGCGGAGATTCCCGGTGGTCTGCGGATTCCAGTCCGAGGTCACCAATGATGGATCGCCCTGGTGTTCGTCGTTGACGCCGCCCTGTTGTTCGCTGGCGATGCGGCCGCCTTCGCTCGACGGCTCCGGATCGGTGATGCGGTCGTGGCCGAGGAGGGGGGCGACGATGCCGAATTCGTCGCTGTCGACGGGATCGGCGTTGAGGTCGCCGGCGATGATAAACGAGGCGTCGTCGTCAAGGGGGCCCTCGTTGCCGTCGTCGTCGTAGATGTAGTCGCCGTTGTCGCCGCCGCGAATATAGTCGAACCACAGTCGATTTTCGTCGTGATTGCGCCTTACATTGCGCTCTTCGGGCCCGTCAAATGCCGGGGGCGTCGGATGGCTGGCCAGAACGTGGACCCGTCCGTCGCCGATGTCGATGGGGACGTCGATGTGATTTTTCGACGACAGCCGCAAAATCTCTTCGGCATCGTCGCTGTAGTAGTCGTCGGGAATGAGGTTTCCGGGCATATCCTGCCACAAAAACTTCTGAAAGGTCCGGATCTCGTCTTCGGCGATGGGATATTTGGAGTAGAGCGCAAAGCCGTACTGGCCGGGAAAGAGCCCGTAGCCGAAGGCGTCCTGGGCGTACTCTTCGGTGCCCTCTTCGTGGTCGGTGCTGCCCGAATTGCCCAGGTCGTAGCCCGATGGAACGCCGGTATTCGTCGGCGGGACGTAGCGGTACGGATAGTCCAGCGCCTCCTGTTCGCCCTGGGGAACGCTCAGAAAATGTTCGTCAAAGAGTTGCGCCGACTCCTCGTCTTCGTCGTAGTCGAGCTCCTGGACCAGGACCACATCGGGGCGCTTAATCTGGATGGCCTCGGCGATCTGTTGGCCCAGTTCGTAGTCCGGATCCGACAGATTTTCGATATTGTCGCCGTCATCCGAAAGAGCGGTATTGAAGGTCGCAAAGCGGACGGTCTGGGTTGAGACCTCGCCGTTGTCATCGTTTTGATGTTGTTGGTTTTGCTGATCGTCGACCGGATCGCCACCGCTACAGCCGATGATGAGGATGAGGGCGGCGGCCAGCTGGGCGACGACAATTCGTTTGATCATAATGCGACTCCAATCGAAATCGGTGAGAACCTATCTCTGTCATCGGTGTTCGTATCACAGTCGGTGACGCTGCGAAAATTGGGACCACCATAGTTTGAGCCAGTTGACGCCGACGTGGTACGTGTGGGCCTGTAGGGAATGCTCGAATCGGCGTGAGCCGACGGGTCCGTGATGTTCCGCCCTGAAGATTGGAGAGGCAATGAGATTTTACCGCGCAATTCTGGTTTTCGCCGCAGTCTTGGCACTCGTGGGCTGTGACCGCGACGATAGCTCACAGGACGCCGAAGCCGATGAGGCGGAACAACAATCGGAAGACGACACGGTCTTGCCACCTCTGGAAGGCCCCTTTGACGGGGCCCACGACCCGTCGCAGCCCGTCGGGGCCGACGAACTCGGCGATCGACTCGTCGATTCGGTCTGTCTGGCCTACGACCACTGTCGAAACGAGCAACTCAAGGCGGTGGTCTTTCGCACAATGTTGATGTCGGCCCTCGAAAATCAGCGCGATGTCGGCGATGAACAACACAACGAGGAATACCAACAGCGGCTGATCGAGATCCGCGACGGCGGCCAATTTGTGCCCGATGGCGATGCCTGCCGCGATGTCTTCGGTCCCGTGCTGTTGGAGGGAGGACTCGACGGCGAGTCGCTTGCCGAACGCGTGCAAGCGGAGACCGTCGACTACGACGCCGATGAGGCGGGGCGATGTCTGGCGCAATTTGGCGAACCCTTCGACGCCTGCTCACAGGACCGTCCCCTCGGCGATGGCCCCCCGGATGTGGAGCACGTCATGGGCATGATGATCAGTCACCAGGAAGATCTTGAGGAGCACTTCGAGGCCTGCGGCCAGATGTTGACGGGAACCCTCAGCGACGGCGAGGAGTGTCGATTTAATTACGAATGCGCCGGCGCGTTGACCTGTCACTCAGAGGTCGGCGACGAGCCGGATCGGTGCGGCGAACCTCAGGGAATAGGCGATTCCATGGCGCCCGGGGCGATCCCCGGCGCCGGGCAGCCCGCGGAACCTGGTGATCAGCCGGTCAACCCGGGCGATGGCGCTCACGAACTACAATGATTGCATCCAATCACGACCGCAAATTGCGTTCACTGCATAAACGCCGATGACGTGAATAGCTTTTGTGGTGGCCATGGGCAGCGAATCGTTGTGTCGAAAGGAGAGAGTCATGAAACGACAGGAATTACTGGACGCCGGCTATTTTGATGGTCCCGTGGTGGCACTGGCCGAAGAGGCGGCAGAGCGCCTGGCCGAAAAGGGATGGGACGACGACCGGATCCGCGGTGAACTCGTCGAGCTCGGTGCCGACCCGGACGGTGAATTCGACGAGCCTGTGCTCGCGGAGCTGGCCGATGTGGTCCGCAAGGCGCGGACCTTTTCCAGAGGCGAGGGACCGGCGCCCTGGCGTCAGTGGGGACGAGATATCGACCCGGAGGCCGTCGAGCAGATGCGCCGGGCCGTGGAGTTGCCGATTTCGGTCTACGGGGCGCTGATGCCCGATGCCCATCGCGGCTACGGACTTCCCATCGGCGGCGTGCTGGCCACCGAAGGAGCGGTCATTCCCTACGCGGTGGGCATGGATATCGCCTGTCGGATGAAACTCAGTGTCTTCGAGATGCCGCCGGAGGCCATCGACGACGATCAGCGCACACTGAGCCAGGCGCTGGAGTACTCGACGAGTTTCGGCGTCGGCGCCTCCTTCGACAATCCCAAAGATCACCCGGTCCTCGACGAGGACTGGAGTTTTTCGGAGGTGACCCGCAAGCTCAAAGACAAGGCCCGTCGCCAGCTCGGATCCAGTGGTTCGGGCAATCACTTTGCGGAATTCGGGGTGTTGACCGTCGACAATGGCGAATTGGGGCTGGGAGAAGGGCGCTATCTGGCGCTGCTGACCCACAGCGGAAGCCGAGGGCCGGGGGCGACAGTGGCCCAGCATTTTTCGAAGGTCGCCAAAAAGAAGCATCCCGAACTTCCCAAATCGCTCAATGCATTGTCGTGGCTGGAGTTGGATTCCCCGGAGGGCCGAGAGTACTGGCGGGCCATGAATCTGATGGGGCGCTATGCGTCGGCAAACCACGAAGTGATGCACCGCGATATGGAGCATATGCTCGGCACTCCGGTGATCGCCGGTGTCGAAAACCACCACAATTTCGCCTGGAAAGAGGAGTATGGAGGCAAAGAGCTCATTGTGCACCGAAAGGGCGCCACGCCGGCCGGGGCGGGCACGCTGGGTGTGGTTCCGGGGTCGA
>CAYUPT010000388.1:0-4514 GCA_964446725.1 uncultured Bradymonadales bacterium
CGTAGACTCCACTTTTTTTATTCAGGGGCCGCCATGGGTCAAACTGTAACTGAACAATTGATCGAATCACATCTACTCGAGGGTTCGATGGAGGTCGGTGAAGAGATCGGTCTCGATATCGACCAGACCCTGACGCAGGATGCGACGGGGACGATGGTCATGCTGGAGCTGGAGGCGATGGAGCTCGACCGGGTCCAGACCGAGCTTTCGGCGCAGTACGTCGACCACAATCTGTTGCAGGTCGACTACAAAAACGCCGATGACCACTACTTTTTGCAGAGCGCGGCCCGTCGCTTCGGCGCCTGGTTTAGCCGGCCCGGCAACGGCGTCAGCCACGCCGTCCATCAGGAGCGATTTGGCAAGCCGGGCAAGACACTGGTCGGCTCCGACAGCCACACCCCGGCGGCCGGCGGCATCGGTATGCTGGCCATTGGCGCCGGGGGCCTGGAGGTGGCTCTGGCGATGGCGGGGCGGCCGTTTTACATCGAGATGCCCGAGGTCTGGGGCGTGCGCTTAAGCGGTGAATTGCCGGACTGGGTCAGCGCAAAGGATGTGATCTTGGAGATGCTTCGACGCCACGACGTCGACGGCGGCGTGGGACGCATCATCGAGTACTACGGACCGGGGCTCGACAATCTGTCGGCCATGGACCGCCATGTCATCGCCAATATGGGCACCGAACTCGGCGCCACATCGACGGTCTTTCCGGCCGACGACGAGGTCCAGCGCTTTTTGCGGGCCAACGGCCGTGCCGACGACTTTCGGCGCATCGAAGCCGACGACGACGCCACCTACGATGTCGAAGAACACATCGATCTGTCGGAACTGGAGCCGCTGATCGCAATGCCGTCGTCGCCGGGCAATGTGACGACGGTCCGGGAAGTGGCCGGCAAGGACGTCAAACAGGCCTATATCGGGTCGTCGGCCAATCCGGGCTATCGCGACTTCGCCATCGTCTCGGAGATGGTCAGCGATCGGGACATCGACCCGACGGTGTCGCTCGACATCAATCCCGCCTCCCGTCAGGTGCTGGAAAATCTGACCCGCGACGGTCATCTGCTCAATCTGATCCAGTCCGGGGCTCGCATCCACCAGGCCGGCTGTAACGGATGCATCGGCATGGGCCAGGCGCCGGCCACCGATACCATCAGTCTGCGGACGGTACCGCGCAACTTTCCGGACCGCTCCGGGACCCCGGAGGACAAGGTCTGTCTGGTCAGTCCGGAGACGGCGACGGCCGCCGCGTTGACGGGGAAGATTACGGATCCCCGCGATCTGGACTTTGAGTATCCGCAGGTCGAGGCCCCCGACGAGTTGATCGTCGATACCGAGATGCTCGAGGAGCCGCCGCCCCCGGAGGAGTCCAAAAACGTGGAGCTTCGAAAAGGGCCTAACGTCAAATCACTGCCCGAATTCGAGCCCATCGACGACCGCGTCGAGCTGCCGATTTTACTCAAGGCCGACGACGATATCTCCACCGATGAAATTTTGCGGGCCGGCGCCGAGGTGCTGCCGTTTCGAAGCAATATCGAGGAGATCAGCAAATTTAGCTTCGATGTCGTCGACGACACCTACTACGACCGGGCCATGGATATTCGCGATGACGGTGGACATATCGTCATCGGCGGTAAAAATTACGGCCAGGGCTCGAGCCGCGAGCACGCCGCGATTGCACCTCGGTACCTCGGGCTGAGGGTCGTCATCGCCCAGGACTACGCCCGGATTGCCTGGCAGAATCTGGTCAATTTCGGCGTATTGCCCCTGGAGTTCGTCAGTCGCGATGATTACGAACAACTCCAGGCCGGACAGACGTTGATTGTCGACGGAATTCACCAGGCGCTCGACAGCGGAGAAAATCCGACGGTCCGCACCGAAGATGGCGATCAGATCGATGTCAAACACCACCTCTCGAAGCGCCAGCGCGATGTCCTTCGGAAGGGAAGTCTCATCGCCTGGGTTCGCGACAAAATCTAAGCCCACCTCGTCCGACCATGCCTCTTTTGGCCGCGAGCATTGCTGATGGCAACAGTGATTTTATTCGATATCGACGGCACGCTGGTCAGTGCCGGCCGGTCCGGTCGCAATGCCATCTGCGCGGGGCTGGAGGCGGTGGTCGGGCGCTCCGTCGAGCCCGATGAACTCCCCTTTTCCTTCGCCGGTATGACGGACCGATCGATTCTTCGACGCGGTCTCGAGGCCTGCGGTGTGCCGGCCCACAACGAGTGCATTGACGAAGCACTCGACGCCTATCTTCAGGCCCTTCCCGACGAGGTATCGAAGGCGTCGAATTACCGGGTGCATTCCGGCGTGGAGCCGCTGTTGGAGCGGCTTTCGAACACCGACTTGGCGCTCGGACTGGGCACGGGCAATGCCCGGCGCGGGGCCCGCATCAAATTGGCGCGGGCCGGATTGCACCGATATTTTTCATTCGGAGGCTATGGATGCGAATCGGAGCTTCGACGGGAGGTCATCGCCCGTGGCATTGAGCGGGGAGCCCGACGACTCGGCGAGGCAGTATCGGCCTGTGGAGCGATCATCGTCGGCGACACGCCGGCCGATATCGAAGCGGCTCACGACAACGACGCCGATTGCCTGGCGGTGGCCACCGGCTCCTATTCGCTGCGCGAGTTGGAGGATTGCGAGCCGCGATGGCTCGTGGCGTCACTTCAAGACGACGACGTCGAGGAAATTCTCGGCGTGTAAAGGTCGGAGGGGTCGAAGAGTGGCGTGAAGGAAGGCCCCGGTAAGCCTTGAACTACCGGGGAAAAAGCCTTGTGAGCTAACGGGGATTGCCCGGAAGGCGTCAGATGTTGTCCGGTTCCTGTTCTTCGTGGACTTCACGCAACTTCTCGAGACCCTTGGATTCGACCTGGCGGATGCGCTCTCGCGTCAGATTCAAGACTTCTCCGACTTCCTCAAGCGTAATTCCACCGCGGTCGGCGACGTCGAGCGAACAGGTCTCGGTCAACTCCCAGACCTCCAGGCCCGGGAAATTCAGCTTGATGGAGCCCGTGCGCGGATTGACGTCCAGATACAGGTGGTATTTACACGATACGTAGGGGCAGGGACGCTCACCATTGCGGCACTCACTGCGGTATTCGGGCCGATCTTCGTCGATGGACTCCAGAATATCCTTGAGTTCCGCCTTTTCGGCGTCTTTGAGCTTTTTGCGGGCGATGGTCTTGCTGCGCCGAAGCCCTTTGCGGGCTCCACGCTTGTTGGACGTGCGCCGTGGTTTGTCTTTTTTGCCCATGGGCGTCGACTACCTCGTAAGTTGGCGATGGATAAAATAAAAGTCATACCAAAGGTAGGCCGGAGATTCGCTTGCTGTCAACCCGGAGGTGTGTACCGACGGGGAGGTGAAATCGGTGAATAACCATCGATGTCCCGTCGTCGTATTGATGTGGTGGGTCGGTGGACTCCACAACGATCGGGGGGAGCGCCGGGCGCCGTCGATTCGCGGGATGAGCTTTTTTCTTGCGGGAATGCGGCTTTTCCCCACCACTGTTACAGTGAGCGGCGTCTGTTGATGGTGCGTGGGCGCCGGTGGTCAGGTTCTGATGCGTCGAGTGACGGCGACGAGACGAGATGGCATTATTCGATGAAATTCAGGTGCGGGTCTACCGGAGTCACGTCAAGATTCCGCTGATCTTTTTTGTGCCCGCTCTGACGCTGTTGACGCTGTACTCGCTGGCCTATTTCCACACCAATTCGCCGCACGTGTGGCGAGCTGTCGAGGGGCAGCTCCACGAGGTGATGGGCGGTCACTACTCGCTGGGCTATGTCGAGGTCGGTCCCAGTCTGACGTCCGTCGAGGCCTACGGCGTCGATCTGATGACCGCCAAGCACGATCCGGTGATTCGGGCACAGCGCGTCGACGCCAGCATCGACCCGCTGATGTTGTTGACGGGGCGTCTTGAATTCGATCGCGGCGTCGTCGACGGAGCACGGGTGCGACTTCAATACGAAGACGGATCGCTGAATCTGCTGGACGCTCTGGGGGTCACCGATCGCCGCGACGACGACCGACCCGACGACGATCGGCGCGCTGTCGGCTTTTCGGATATCGACATTCGCAATGCCGAATTCGAATTTGTGGACCAGCGCTTCGGGTTTTCCGTCGATGATATCGACATTCCGGAGGCATCGGTCTTTGTGGAGCCGGCGACGGTGTTGATGGCCGTCGACGAGGTGCTGGTTCCGGAAGCCGATTTCTGGTTTGAACCGGAGCTCTTTGGATTTCGGCCCGAGCGCGGCAACTGGGAGTTTACGGCCCGCAACTTTCATATCGATGACTGGCAGTGGGTCAACGAGGGATTTACCGTCGACCATGTATCGACGGAGGTGGACGGGATATTTCTGGAGGCCAGCGGTCGCATGGTATTTCCGCGCGACGGCGACGACATGAATATGCTCTATGACGCCACCGGCTCCGTTCAGGCCTCCTACAACAGCACGGTGTTGGACTACTTTACCGGCGGCAATATCCGCTTCGATATCGCCGAAATGGATGT
>CAYUPT010000389.1:0-4513 GCA_964446725.1 uncultured Bradymonadales bacterium
GAAGCATCAGATCCGGGATCCACCACCGGGAAGCCGCTCTCTGCTGATAGCTCAGTGCTTCGAGTTCTCGCTCGATGGCCCGAATATCGGGTTGATCTGCGACGAGGTCGCGCAGTCGGGAATCCGACGGTGGTTCGTCGGGAAGTAGCTGTCCGGAGGCTCGAATCACCGCCTCCTCCGATTCATCGCCGTCGATGGACAACCAGCCTGAAAGTACGGATCGATAGCGCGCCAGTCGGGCTTCGGAAGCCGCCTCTTCAGCCCTGAGATCGGCTCGCTTGCGGCGTAGTCGCTCCAGTTCGTACGTGGAGCTTTCGCCGGCTTCCACGCGCCGCTCCATGAGCTGTTGGGTCGCTTCGAGTTCGTCGATGGCGCGCCCATAGATACCGAGCCGCTGCTGTTCCTCGAGCACGTCAAAAAACGCCCGGCGCACCTCGGTGGCCATCTCGCGACGCCGGGTGTCGGTCTCGAACTCCACGGATTCAGCCCGCAAACGGGCCGCCTCCCCCATCAGCTGGAGCCGCCCGGAGAGGGGAAAACGCTGCGATAGGGCCCAGGTATTTTCGACATTGTCGCCGGGCCCGGCAAACGTCTGTTCGCGTCCGTATTCGACCTCGGGGTTCGGCCATACATCTTCGCGCAATTCCTCGGCACGGGCACTGGCGACGCGGGCCTCGAGGCGCTGATCGACGGACGGCGATTCCAGGGCCTGGTCGATGGCTTGCTGAACCGTCCACGTCTCGTACTCCGGAGACTCCGACGACGCCGCACTCGGCATCCAGACCGGGCTCATCAAGACTCCCAAAAGCAGAGCCCCAAAAACACCGATCGACCATCGGTTTTTTTGTATGTGCGGTCTATCAGTCATGTTGCTTCCAGATGTCGTCATCGGGTTCAATGAAACGCTCCGCTCGGCACGCTACTAGCTTATTGTGGCAATGGCCTGCTCGAGAAGGTGATGGAGGTGGTGACTATTGGCGGCCACGACCGCCAGCAACGAGAGAGTACAGACAACCCCAAGGCCTCGGCCGACTCCTTGGGCCTCCTCATCGAGAAGATGCTCGACGCGCCGCTCGACGGCCTTTCGGCTGAATCGATGGGTCACCGACGGCGTCGACATGGCCGGAGTACTTCGTTTGAGTGCCAGTATCGCTTCCGCCACGGTCAATCGATCACCGACCTGACGGGCCGCCCTCCGATCACAGAGTTGTTCACTGGCTACCGATGCGGCATCCAAAAGAAGCGTTCGCGTCGCCGGAAAATGACAGCCTCCGGCGATGTTCAACACCGCGAACACCATCCCGTCAAACCGACTTCGATGCCCCCGCTCGTGCGCCAAAACAGCATCGAATTGTTCCGGCGTTAATATCTGTCGAAGTTGTTTCGACACCACGATTCGAGGCCGAATCAGGCCGGTGGTCATTGCGAATGCCCGTTCGGAATCGACGACGTATCCGCCGATATCTTCATCGAAATCGGCGAGTTTCATCAGCTGATTGGACCAGTTATGGGACTGTGCAACAGAGCGCCCCACTCGGCCCCAGCGCACGATCAATCCCGTCATCGCCATCAGCGCCGCCGCCGACCACCAACCGGAAAGAGCCGGAGGGCCGGATTCCATAAAGTGCATGGCACAGCGATGAGGTTCGGCTCCCGAGCAGTGGCACTGGCCCAACCAGATTCCCAGGGCGTCGAACACCGGGGGATAAAACGCAATAAAAACCAGACTCATTGCCAATAAAAGAGGGGCCATCAGCACCGCTGTCGAAAGCCAGAACCGGCCCGATACCGAAACCGAATCCAGTGTTTTTGACAGTGGTCGACGAAGCAACGCCGCGATAAGGGCACCTGCAATAATTCCGATAACCCCGATGACCATTACCACTGTCAGCCAACCGATTACGACACCCACGGCCTACTCCTCTTGTTGCTCGCGGCGCCTGGCGATCAACTCTTCGAGCTTTGCCAGTGTGTCGTCTCCGGTATCGTCTGCAATATCGACAAACGCCTGGAGCGCCACATCGATTCTCGTTCCCGTCACGTCTTCGACGAGTTGACCGATCATCATTTCCGTCAGTCCCCGGCGATCAATTCGCGCCCGATATATATAGGCGTGCCCCTCCTTGTGGCGTTGCAACAACTTTTTTTCATACAACCGCTTCATCGCCGATTGCACGGTGTTATGCGAGCTGTCTCGCCGCTGTCCCACCGCTTTATGAGCAGTCTTGACCGAACAGGCCCCCTGCTCCCAGATAAATTCCAGGATCGCAAACTCCAGTTCCCCAAGGTTTGTCGGTGTTTTGACCATCGATGTATCGCCAGGACCACAATTTGCGAATTCGGGAGCCACCTGTGGCAGCCTAGACCAAAAAAACCGAGAGTCAATCGGTCTTTACTGCAAGCCCGCTCCATTCAGATCCTTTTCCGAAACCGGACGTACAGCCGGTCCCCCTTGCTCGGACTCCGACTTTCCGGTGCGGAGTTTTCGACTTCAGCCCCAAATTCCACCTTCTTGTACGCCTCTCGGGTGGTTCTTCGGGGCCAAATCACTTCCGCCGAAACAGCCGCATCAGCGGCTCCAGTCGCAGCTTTTTGCCCTTGCGGCTGGCGGCGACGTGCCAGCCCAGAGCCCACCAGAATAGCGTTGTGGCACCGACGGCCGACAAAATGCCGACTACAAGCATCACCGGCACACCGTAGATCTCCGAATCGTAATACGGCTGCAGCACCAGTGCCGACACAATGGCCAGCCCGGCGGCAATTACCCCCAGAAACAGGCGCGTCCCCATGGTGTTGAGCGTCTCCCCCATCTGGTCGAGCGAATCGTTTCGGACGGTGATCGTCAGATTTCCGCTCTCGATATCCATCAACACCTGGTCCATCTGCTGGGGGACCTTGGTGACAAAACTCGAGAACCCGACCGCTGTATTGACGGCGCTCTTCGCGATTTTCTGGGCCGAAAACCGCCGCATCGCCAGCTCGCGAGCATAGGGCATCCCCAGCTCCATGACATCCAGATCGGGCTTGAGACGGCGCATAATCCCCTCGATCGTCGCCGCTGTCTTTGTCAGCACCGCGTAGTTGGCGTTGAGCCGAATCTTGTGGTGCTGGGCGGCATCCATGACCTCCTGAATAAATTTACTGACGTCGATTTCGCCGACCGTGGCCTCGATGTACTTATTTCGGATCCGCTCCACATCGGTGCGAAACTCCCGCAGATTCACCCGTCCAATGGGCTGCCCCATTCTGAGTAACACCCGCGAGATGGCGTCCACATCGCCAGCCAGCACATTGAGAATCAGCGAAATCAGGTCATCTTGCTGGGATGCCGACAACCGTCCCACGAGCCCAAAATCGATAAAGACAATCGAATTGTCCTCCCGGACCAGAATATTTCCCGGATGGGGATCGCCGTGGAAAAATCCGTCGTAGAGCACCATCTTGACCATGGCGTCCAGGATATGCTCCAGCACCTCCTCGGCCTCTTCGGTCCCCCCCTCGATGTCCGCCAGTTTGCGGGCATCGATATACTCCATCGTCAAAATTTCGGTCGTCGTGTAGTCGTCGAAAATCTCGGGCGTCGACACCTCGTCGACGTCCGCAAAATTGGTGGCAAACTCCTCGACATTCTGGGCTTCCTGCTCAAAGTCGAGTTCCGCCAAAATCGCCTTTTCGAATTCGCTGACGATGATCGTCGGCGAATACAACTCCACTTCCTCGATCGTCGCTTCCAGCAATTTCGCCAGATAGTACAGAATATCGAGATCACTGCGGATTTTTTCCTGGATGCCCGGACGCTGCACTTTGACGACACATTCCTGGCCCTCGGCAGTCGTCGCCCGGTGGACCTGACCGATACTGGCGGCGGCCAGCGGCTCATCATCAAATTCCTCGAAGATCTCGTCGACCTCTTCGCCGAGACTCTCCTCGATCTGATCGTGGATCTCGTCGAGCTCCATGGGACCGACCTGGTCCTGAAGCTTTTTGAGCTCCTCCATAAATTCTCGAGGCACCAGATCGGGGCGCGTCGACAGTACCTGACCCAATTTGACAAAGGTCGGCCCTAGATCTTCGAGAACCCGTCGAAAGCGGATGGCTGCCTTGGAGCGATCGTCGCCGAGTAGCTCTTCGGCATCGCCCTCCTGGTCGACGAGCGGTTCGTCATCGGAGATAAACCGGCCCAGTCCGGCCCGTCGGGCGACGGCCGAAAAACCGTGGCGGGTCAACACACTCGAGATTTTGCGAAGGCGGCGAATATCCTGAACAACCGGAGAAGCCATTGCGACAGACTCGGGGCAAAAGACAACAACAACGGTGTACTGTCGGCGCCACCCTAACAGCAACCGGGCGCTGTCGGAAGTTTCTCAACCTGGCTTCGGCGCTTCTGGCCCCCTACATCTCTTCTTGAAAGTCCATGGCCACCGAATTCATGCAGTAGCGCAGTCCTGTTTCGTCGTCCGGCCCGTCCGGAAAAACGTGACCGAGATGCCCCCCACATCGGCCGCAATGGACC
>CAYUPT010000390.1:0-4505 GCA_964446725.1 uncultured Bradymonadales bacterium
GCTACACCGAGACCTCCCTCCCCGGCGCGTTTCGACCCCGCCCGACCTCGTGTCGGCGGTGAGCGAGCCTGGTCGGCTACACCGAGACCTCCCTCCACGACGAGTTTCGACCCCGCCTGACCTCGTGTCGGCGGTGAGCGAGCTTTGTCGGCTACACCGAGACCTCCCTTCACGACGAGTTTCGACCCCGGCCGACCTCGTGTCGGCGGTGAGCGAGCCTTGTCGGCTACCCCCCGTTCCACTCCGACTTCAACATCGAATAGACCATCAGGTCCAGCCAGCGACCGTCGATTTTATTGGCGTCTCGAAGCGTTCCCTCGTGGGTAAACCCCAGGCGTTCGGCCACCGCTTTGCTTCGCTTATTTTCGGTCGCACAGCGAAGTGCCACCCGGCGTAGACCCATCGTCTCGAACCCGTAGGTGATCAATCTTCGGCAGCAGCGGGTCACGATTCCCCGACCCTCGTAGTCTTTGCCCAGCCAGTATCCAATTTCGGCGCGTCGCGGCCCGCGATCGAGTCCATTGAACCCCACCGCCCCCGCCAATTGACCGTCGACCCAGATGGAGGTGGGAACCGCCCGGCCCTCTCCATAGGCCTCTTTGGCCCGTCGAATAAAGTCTCGGGTATCGGCCAACTGTCGGGTCTCTTCGACCCATCGAAACCAGGGCTTGAGGTGCTCTCGATTCCGCTCGGTCAACTCAAACAGCGCTTCGGCATGCCACGTCTCGTGGAGCCGAAGCTCGATCTGGTCGTCGATTTCAAAACTGAACATGGCCTAACTCCTGTCGCCACACCGGGTCCGCATCGATGAGCGACATCAGGGGAAGTAGTCTTCGTGATACACGTCGAGCATCGACTCATCGCCCCAGCACTCCATGGCACCCTCACCGTCCAGTGCACACGCAAAGCCTCTGGTTGACGACGATTGATCAGACACGAGTGCCCCCAGCGTTGCCCCTTCGACCTGTTCGAAGCCCGACCCATCGATGGGGTCGGTCGTCAACGTATGTTCGTCCCCCGATATGGAATCTTCCTCCGGTCCCCAGACGTTGATGGCTCCCTGACCGTCGACGACGATCAACGTCTTGTTCACAAATGCCATATCTCGCACTTCCGTTCCGTCTTCCACCGAGGCCTCTTGGTAGGTATCGAACCGAGGGTCAGGCTCGTAACTCCCGTGCCAGCATTCAATATTGCCGTCCTCCTCCAGTGCACAGATGACTCTATTACTTATGACGGCATCGACCCATTGATCGCCGTCCGGGACCCCATCCGCGAGTTGTTGACGCGCTCCGCCTCCACGGCCCCAGCAATCGAGATCACCATCGGTATGGATTGCACAAAACGTTTGTTCTTCCCATTGGTTAGTGCGGCGCATTAACCGAAGCCAGCCATCGCCGTCGGGGGATTCCCCGATGAGATCGCGAAGATCAGCGTCTAGCCCCCAACACTGGATGCTACCTTCAGTGTCGAGCCCACAACTTTCATGGTGAGTGCTCACAATCTGACTCCACTGGCCCTCCGGCATCGTGTCAAATTGCTCGTCGAGGAGCAGATCTTGGCCAAAGCCCTCCCAGTGTTCACCGTCTTCCGTCGCCCACAGGCCCAGATGTTCTTCGCTCCACGGCCCCGCTGCGATTTCTGTCCAGTCGCCATCGGCAAGTACTTCTTCTTCCTCCTCATTGAAGCTGTTGTGATACTCACCACCACAGGCGACGGCGCCTTCACCATCCAGCACACAGGCGGTTTGTGTTCCCATCACCAGGTCGTGGACCTCGCCGTCGACGAACGCACTCGATGACGAGTCACCATTGTCGCTGTTGCCATTTCCCTCACTGCTCTCACCTCCCTCCGGATCGGAGGAACAGGCAATTGCACCCATGACCCCAATGGCGAGCAGTCCCAACCACAATATGCGCAACACCGTCGACTTCTCTGAATTTCGGTTTCTCATCGTAGAAATCCTATGTAAGTCCAAAAAATAACATTATTCGTCCCCTCACCTTTCTGATTGACGGGGCGATCAACAGGCAACCGTGCCGCCGGCAAACCGGAGCCAGTATTCACTGAACGGAACAACCCCGCAGGTGAGGTATCGATAGGTCCAAAACAGTGCCAGACGAGCACTGCGATCGCAACCGTTGGCATTGACACACGTCGCCTCTACGGCTCACGTTCATCAAGTCCAATTCCATTCCCAATGCGCAACTCTTTTATTTTTTTGGAGATCACCATGTCCGACGGCATGTACGGAAGCCGAGCCGCGCTGTACGACTTGCTCTATTCTGAAAATCGGGACTACGCCGCCCAGGCCCGCCGGGTTCGCAGCGTCCTGACGGACTTCGGTGTCGACGACGGCGCCGACCTCCTGGAAGTCGCCTGCGGCACCGGCTGCTATCTGGAAGAACTCGACCGTTGGTACGATATGACCGGCACCGATCTGAGCGAGGATATGCTCGAGATCGCGGCCCGGAAGCTACCGGATATCGAGTTATTCGAAGCCGACATGACGGACTTTGAGACCGACCGACAGTACGACGCCGTGCTGTGCCTCTTTTCGTCGATCGGCTACGTCGAAGACCGCGCCGAATTGGAGCAGACCGTCCACAACTTTTACGACGCCGTCAAACCCGGCGGCGTCGTCGTCATCGAGCCCTGGGACCAATTCGAAGAGGGTCGTCCGGGAATGAAGACCTACGAAGACGACGACCTCAAAATCTGTCGCCAGTACGTCGCCCGCCGCGACGGCAACAAGTCCATCTGGGAGTTTCACTGGCTCGTCGCACGCCGCGACCGGGATGTCGAGTACTTCACCGACCGCCACGTCACCACCCTCTTTAGCCCCGAGGACTACCGGGCGGCCATCGAATCCGCCGGCTTCGACGTCACCGATATCGAGCCCACCGCCGACCGCCGCCGATTGTGGGTCGGAGAAAAGTAGGACCTCGGTGCGCCTGCGGCCTCGCCGGCATTACGCCTCCGGCGTCATTGCCGTTTCAACGCACCCACCATTGGCGTTGCGATCATCAATCACCTATCGCCATTGGACGAAACTGTCCGCGTCAAATAGGGTCGAGTTGCCGTTCGTTTCTCCCCCCAACCAGAGACGGTTATGCCCGACTCCCACACCGACGAATACCGCCGCGTTCTGGCCGTCGACACCTCCACCCGCGTCCAGTCCATCGCCCTGCTCGACGGCGATGAACTGCTTGAAGAACGCACGCGACGCGTGGCCTACAACCACGGCAGCTCGCTGCTCGACAATATCGACGCCATCTTCGACGGCCAACAGCTCGAACTCGGCGAAATCGATCTATTTTGTGCCGGAATCGGCCCCGGAAGTTTTACGGGCCTTCGCGTCGGTCTCGCCAGCGCCAAGGCGCTTTCGCGGGCCGCCGACGAACCGATCGTCGGTGTCTCCAGTCTCGCCGCCCAGGCCTGGGGCCCGGCGCGCATCAATCCCGAGGCCACCATCCTAAGCGCCATCGACGCCCGGCGCCGCGAGGTCTACGCCGGCGCCTATCGATGGAGTGGCGACGAACTCGTCACCGTCCTCGACGACCGGGCCGCCGCCCCCGACGCCAGGGTACACACGGCCACCGACGAATTGTCCGGACCGCTGGTACAGATCGGAAACGGCGCCGAACGCTACGACGCACTCCGCGACTGGGCCGCCGACCACCTCACCACGGTGTCCACCGACATCGCCGGTCCCTCGGCGGTCGGCGTCGCCCGCCTCGGTCGCCGAAAAGCCATCGAGCATGGCGGCGACGACCGCGTCAATCTCCAGCCCAACTACATCCGACCCAGCGACGCCGTGCTGCCCGACAAGGAACTTCGCGACATGCCCGAAGACCCGGACCAGACTTCCTGAGCCCGCCAGTGACACGACATGACTGATTCCGAACCCATACCGGGCCGTCTGGAACTCGAACTCGCCGAGCCGGCATCGACGGACCTTCGCGACATTCGCGGCGTCGGCCCCAAGACAGCGCGCCGACTCCAGGAGCGGGGCATCGAAGACCAGCTCGATCTGCTGTTGTATCTTCCGCGCAAATACCGACCGACCTACCGCTGGGTCGATGGCCAGCAAACCCTGGCCGACCGCGCCGAATGGGTGGAAGCCGCGGGCCGCGTCATCGCTATCTCTCCACCGCGCGGCCGCCGCCCCTTCGAGGTGCGCGTCGATGTCGACGGCGCCACCTTCAAACTGCTGTGGTTCAACCTGCCATTCCGCAATTTTACGCGCGGTTTCGACAAGGGCAAAATCGTGCGCTTCGAGGGCCAGGTCGACTACGACAAAACCCCGCCCACCCTCGCCCATCCGCAGACCAAAATCCTTTCCGAGCGCCCTCAACTGGCGCCCGAAAAAGAGCTCATCCCCGTCTACGGCAGCATCGAAGACGTCAACGACTCCATCCTCGAAAAGGGAGCGAAAACGGCCTGTACGACGCTGGCCTCGAAGGTCGCCGCGGGACTGCCGAAGACGCTACTGGACAGCCACG
>CAYUPT010000391.1:0-4492 GCA_964446725.1 uncultured Bradymonadales bacterium
GAAGGTCGATGGGGTCGTCATGCAGGCAACCAACGCCGCGTAATTCATGACAGCCGACGCAAATCATGTACCCTTGATCCGTCACCGCTCCCACACCGTTCCTGCGCCGTATTCTCGATGTCTCCACACAAATTGCCCACAACACCGGGGACTGAGTCGACCGCTCGCGGAGGTCGGCCGTGAAATTTTGCAACTGGCCACAGTCCGGCGACGACGAGTCGCCGCGCCTGGAGCTTCGCGAGCTTTTGCCCGACGTCATTCGGCGCATCGACGCCGACGTCTGTGCCGATCTCGACGGCGAGCTCAGCAAGCTGCGACACCGCCGAGAATACGAGCGCTGGACCGACGAATTGAGCGCTCCCGACGTCCATCTCGACGAACAGCTGCGGCTGTGGCGCAATCTCCTCAGTGTCTTGCGCGATGTCGACGGGCAGTGGACGGCGCTGCGCCAGGAGTTTCAGCGCTTCTCGGAGCGCTTTTTTGCCCAGATTCCCGGCCGCGGTCGCCGAGAAATTTTGGAGCAATACCTGGAAAGTCACGCCGAATCGGCCATCGAGTTGTGGCGCGACCGCCGGGCCCTCGACGAATATTTGGACTACGAAACACTTCGCGAGCGCCAACTGGAGGCGGAGTCCGACGAGACGGCGGCCCTTCGCGTCCTGCTGCTCGCGCTGGAGGGGCTGGCCACGGATATCATCTTTCGCGCCGCTCCCATCGACTACGCCGACATCGCCTGTCACTTACTCGACGTTCCGACCGTCGAGCGCCTTTTGCACTACGCCAATAATGACGATCCCGCCGACTTGTCGTGGCTCGCCCTGCGGGCTGCCGCCCCCCTTCTTGCGGCGATCTCACAGACGGCGCCGCGTCGCATCCCGCCGCCGTGGCTGAGACTGCTCGTCGAGCGCGCCGTCCAGCCGACGCCGACGTCCTGGATCGCGATTACGGCCCTCGAGATTCTGGCCCCCGATCCGGAGGCCGGCGTCGAATTGCTCAGCGAGCGCGCCGCCACCGGCCGCCCCGTCGACGACGACTGGCATGTGCGCGCCCACGCCATCCGCCTTCTGGCCGACCATCACCCCGGCCAGGCGCTGGAGATCTTATCCGATCTCGACATCGCCGACGCCCCCGACGGCGTCGCCACCGCCGCCTGCCAGGCCCTCGGTGAGCTACGGGCCGAACAATCCATCGACCGCCTCGACGAACTCGTCGACGCCGACGACACCGCGCCCACCGTCCGCGGCCACGCCGCCCGGGCGCTGGCAACCCTGGCCCGTCAGGGCGGTGAACCGGCCCGGCGCGCCGCCCAGATTCTGGCGCGCATCGTCGTCACCGACCAAAATGGCGACGTCGTCCAGACCACAATCAATGCCCTGCGCGATCTCTTCGACCACCTCCAGCAGACAGCCCCCGAACTCGCCACCTCCGCCGCCGGCAGCCTTCGCCCTCTTCTGGCGACACGGCTCGAAACCGAGAACGACGCCGTCATCGCCAATGCACTGGCCGCCTTTCGACTCCACCTCGGCGAGATGTTTCGCGGCGGCGTCGACGATGCCTCTCCAGACGGAGAAACCATCGACGCTGGCGACGCCGACAGCGATGACGCCTTCGACGAGGATATCACCGACCTCGCCTCGCGACTCGGCGCTCTGAGTCACGGCGACTCACTTCGCATCGATGATGTCGGCGAAGCGACACTGCGCCGCGCGCTGGTACTGGCGACGCGCTCCGGCTTTGGTCTGTACGCCAAACCTCGCGGCGGTGGATGGCGCGTCGAGCGCGGCGAGCGCTTTCGGACCCGGCTGTGGCGCGTGCTCTACGAAATTCGAAACCCGGCGCCCGACAAGCGCCAGGACCAGGTCCACTCCAAGGGCCGCGTCTACCCCGGATCGGTGCGGGCCCATCCGGTCGACCTCGGCGAGGTCACGCCCACCGCCGTCCCCGGCGAGCGCCGCCAGGTCTCGTCGGAGGGCGGCTGGGGCGAGTATCTTCCGCTCGTCGACGATGTCCTGGATGCCCAGCTTTCGCGACGCCCCATCTCGCTTTGCACCGACCCGGGAACGACGGTCGTCCACCCGCCGTCATCACTGCTTCGAAGGCTCGTCAACTGGTGGAAGATCTCCTGGAATTACGACCAGCTCGACGCTCTGCGACTGTCGAGTCTCGAGGGCACCGACGCCGACCAGCGCGGCCAGTATCTGGGCCGCATCGAAGACGACTACCGAACGCATATCTCCTTTGAGCCCCACCGCGACGACGACCCGACGCCGAGGAAGATCCGCGAACTCGTCTCGGCAACTGAGTTCGGACGCCGCCTGGAAGCCGACGACCCGCTTCCGCGACTCGAGGCCTCCAATGCCGCCGGATCGTTTAGTCTGCTGGCACTGACGACGGCGCTCTACGAGCGCTTTCCGGCCTCGCCGGCCCACTTCGTCAGCGAGCTATTCGACCGCACCGGCGCCCGCATCCAGGAGCTGGCGATTGTGGTCGTCTTTATCATCACCATCTTTCTGGGCCGCATGCTCGTGGTGCGCCAGCGCATCGATCACTGGCGAAGTCAGATCCCGCTGTGCATCGGCGGCTGGGGAACCCGCGGCAAAAGCGGCACCGAGCGACTCAAAGCGGCGCTATTTCACCGCATGGGCCACGACACCTTCGTCAAGACCACGGGCTGTGAGGCCATGTTTATCCACGCTCCGGCCCGCACGGAGGCCCGCGAGATCTTCGTGTACCGCCCCTACGACAAGGCCACCATCTGGGAGCAGCGCGACATGCTCCGGCTCGGTACTCGGCTCGGCTGTGACGTCTTTTTGTGGGAGTGCATGGCCTTAAGTCCGCGCTACGTCGAGATTTTGCAGCTTCAATGGATGAACGACGATCTGGTCACACTGACCAACGCCTACCCGGACCACGAGGACATCCAGGGGCCGACGGGCATCGACGTCGCCCGCACCATCTCGCGCTTTATGCCCAAAGAATCGACGGCGCTTACCGCCGAACGCGAGATGCTGCCGATCTTCAAGCAGGCGGCCACCGAAAAGAAGACCGAACTCATCACCGTCGGCCACGACGAGGAGTTTTTGCTCACCGACTCCGTCATGGAGCGCTTCCCGTACAGCGAGCACCCGCGAAATATCTCGCTCGTCGCCCGCATGGCCACCGAATTGGGCATCGACCGCGAATTCGCCGTCTTCGCCATGGCCGACAATGTCGTCCCCGACCTCGGCGTCTTAAAGGCCTATCCCAGGGTCAATGTGTTGGGCCGACATCTATCGTTTATCAATGGCTGTTCGGCCAATGAACGCGCCGGATTTCTGGCCAACTGGAAGCGCACCGGCCTCGCCGATATCGACCCCAGAACAGAGCCCGGCCGCCGAGTGGTGACGGTGGTCAATAACCGCGACGATCGGATCGCCCGATCGCGCGTATTTGCCGACATTCTGGTGCGCGATGTCGCCGCCGACGGCCACGTATTGATCGGCACCAATCTGGCGGGCTTAAAGACCTACATGAGCGAGAGCCTCCAGTCCTATCTGGCGAATGTTCGCTTTTTCGACGACCCGGAGAGTGTGGAACCGGAGCGGGCCCGAAAGCGGCTTATCGACGTATTGGACCGGGTGCGCATGGTCGACCACCCGGCATCGAAACTCTGCGAGATGCTCGACATCTTTCTCGACGACTGCCGCTCGACGCCGCCCGACGCCACCGGCGATCTTCAGCCGAAACTGGGCGCTGTCATCGACGACGCCATCGACCACTTCGAGTCGCTGGAGACGACGCGCCAATTTCTCGACGAACACGACGACATCGCCGGCTTTTTCGACGGATTGACCGATGACAGCGCCGGAGAAGACGACACTGCTCTGGCGACGGCCGCCGATATCGCCGCCGACAACACGGCGGCCATCGCCCGGCTCTCGACGGCCACCGTCGACGATGCCCGCCACTTTTTTGTGCGACGACTGGCCTCGACGGTGGGCGCCCGCTACCTGCGCCGCCGCCTCGATCTGGTGCTCGACGGCGAAGCCGATGGCGAGGCCTTTCACGCCGAAGTTCGAGCACTCTACGAGGAGCGCTTCTGGCAACTGGTCAGCACCGTCGACGATCCGGACGCCACCGGCGATGCCATTATCGCCAAGGTCGCCCAGCGCACACCGCCCGGATGCGACGTCGAGGTACTCGGCACCCAGAATATCAAGGGCACCGGCCTGGACTTCGTGTATCGCTGGGTGGAATTAAACAACTTCCTTAACCGCCTCGACGAACTCCAGTCGGCGGAGGACTCCGCATTTCGCGACGAGATGATGGCCATCTCCAGTTCCACCACCTTGGCCTTGACCGAAGCCCTCGCCGGCTATCACCGGCTGTCACGGTGGCTCGACGAGATGAACCTGTCGCCGGCCCACCGCCAGCTCGTCGAGAGTGCCCGGACCCACCTGTCGGATGTCGCCCAGCAGCGCTTCGAACAGGCCCGGGATACCGGCGACGATAC
>CAYUPT010000392.1:0-4486 GCA_964446725.1 uncultured Bradymonadales bacterium
ATCCCCGTCTACGTCAGCATCCAAGACGTCAACGACTCCATCATCGAAAAGGGAGCGAAAACGGCCTGTACGACGCTGGCCTCGAAGGTCGCCGAGGGACTGCCGAAGACGCTACTGGACAGCCACGATTTGCCGACGATCGCCGAAGCGCTGCGCCTCCGACACGTCGTCGAGCCCGTCGACGAGATCGACGCCGTCGGCGAGCAGCTCCAGCGGGCCCGAAACCGGCGGATCTATCAGGAATTTTTCGACCTTCAATCGGCGTTGACCGATCAGTACGTCGCCGAACGCCGGGCCGCCGACGCACCGCAGTGCACGGAGCGCGAATTGGGCCGCCAGATGGTCCGAGATCTCCCGTTTTCGCTGACCGGAGACCAGCGCCAGGCCATCGCGACGATTGCCGACGAATTGGAGTCGCGCGTCCCCATGCGCCGACTGCTGCAGGGCGATGTGGGAAGCGGCAAAACCGTCGTCGCCCTGATGGCGGCAGCCATTGCCGTGGCCAACGGCGTCCAGGTCGCTGTCATGGCGCCCACCGAGATTCTGGCCACCCAGCACTTGCGCCGCGTCCAGGAGTACTTCGACGACCTGGACATCCCCTTTGTCAGCGTCCTGGGCTCCCAGAGCGACAGCGAGCGAAGTCGAGCCCGCCGGGCCATTGCCACCGGTAATGCGCGTCTGGTCGTCGGCACGCACGCCCTGTTTCACGAGGGATTGGAATTCGACCAACTGGGCCTGATCGTCGTCGACGAGGAGCATAAATTCGGCGTCGAACAGCGCGAGTCACTGGTGGAGCTGGGCCGCGATCCGCATTTATTGTCGATGACGGCGACCCCGATTCCGCGCTCACTGGCCCACGCCGTCTTCGGCGACCGCGATTTGACATTGATCCGCGAAAAGCCGCCGGGCCGAAAACCGGTGCGCACCGTCCTGCGCAACCGACGTAGGGCCCCCGACGTCTACGACTACGTCCGAGAGCGCATCGAGGAGACCGGCGAGCAGGCCTTTTTCGTCTATCCACTGGTGGAGGCCAGCGACGCCACACCGAATCGTCAAAACGTCATCGACGGCGCCGAAAAGCTCGCCAACGGGCCCTTTTCGGAGTTGCGCATCGGTGTGTTGCACGGCCGGATGACCGGCGGCGACAAAGACGCCGTCATGCAGCGCTTTGCCGACGGCGACATCGACGTGCTGTGCTCTACGACGGTCATCGAAGTCGGCATCGACGTCCCCAATGCGACACTGATGGTCATCGAAAACGCCGAAATATTCGGCCTGAGCCAACTTCACCAACTTCGCGGACGCATCGGGCGCGGCGAGGCCAAATCGATGTGCGTATTGCTGACGGGCTTCGGGCTGACCGACGACGCCCGCCAGCGCCTGCGGGCGATGGTCGAGACCGACGACGGCTTCCAACTCGCCGAGACCGACCTGCGCATCCGAGGCCCCGGTGAATTTCTGGGCCGAAAGCAGGCCGGCCTCCCCGAATTTCGCTTCGGCGACATCCTGCGCGACGCCGACTGGCTCCGAAAGGCGCGCCGCGACGCTCGACGCCTCAAACTGGGAGACGCCTCCCGATGACCACCACTCCCAAACGTCCCTACGCACAGATCGCCCTCGACGTCCCGCTGTTTGAACCGCTGACCTATCGAGTGCCTCCCCACCTGGACGACCACCTGAAGGTCGGTCATCTCGTCCAGGTCCCTTTTCGCAACCGCTCTAAGACGGGGCTGCTCATCGCCCGCAACGCCGAACTCGACGACCCCGAACTGGAGCCCAAGCTCAAGTCCATCGTCGACGTCCTGGACCCGGAGCCGCTGCTGTCGGAGACCGACGTCCGATTTCTGCGCTTTATCGCCGACTACTATTTTTCGCCCATCGGCGAAGTCGTCAAATTGGCCGTACCCTCGGCGGTGCGCCTGGAGGGCATGAAGCACTATCGCCTCGTCGATGACCCGCCTTCACTCGACGGGCTCGACGACGAACTTCGGCCGGTCGTCGACAGGCTGGCCACCGCCGCAACGAGTGACAATGGCGATGACGACAACGATGATGACGACGACCACGCCGGAGAGGTGGCCGTCAAAGAGCTGCGCGAGACCTTTTCCGATTTGACCTACCACCGGCTCTCGGCACTCGAAGTCCAGAATGTCGTCGCCGTCAGCTATCGCGAAAAGCAAACGGTCAAACCCAAGACCGAGTTGTATTACCGGCTTGTGCAAACACCGGAGTCCGGAGATCGCATCGGGCCCAACCAGAAGATCCTCATTGAAAACCTAAGAAAGCGCGACGAACCAGCGCCCAGAAGCGAGCTTAAACACCTGGTCTCCAGCGCGTACTCCAGCCTGCGCTCGCTGGAAAAACGGGGTTTCGTCAAATCCCACGAAGAGGAGTTGTATCGCGATCCCTTCGCCGAGGCCTCCGTTGAGGAGCCCGAACACTTTGAATTAACGCCCGAGCAACAGCGTGCCGTCGACGCCGTCGCCCAGGCCCGCCGCGACAATCGTTTCCAGGGCTTTGTACTCCACGGCGTCACCGGAAGCGGTAAAACGGAAGTGTACGTGCGCACCATCCGCCAGACCATCGCCGACGGCCGCCGGGCCCTGGTGCTGCTGCCCGAAATCGCGTTGACCCCGCAATTCGTCGCCGTCTTCCGCGGCCATTTCGACGACCGCATCGCCGTATTGCACTCCGGGTTGACGACGGCCGAAAAATTCGACCAGTGGCGCCGCATCAAGCGAAGCGAAGTCGACATCGTCATCGGCGCCCGTTCCGCGCTCTTCGCCCCGATCCGCGATTTGGGGATCATCGTCGTCGACGAGGAGCACGACACCAGTTTCAAGCAGGAACGCGGGCCTCGCTACAATGCCCGCGACATGGCACTGGTCCGCGCTAACTTCGAGAATGCTCAGATCGTGCTGGGAAGCGCCACGCCCGGCCTGGAGTCCTTTCACAATGCCGTCGACGGGCCCATGGAGTACCTCGAGATGCCGGACCGGGTCGCCGACCGACCCCTCCCGGAGGTCAACGTCGTCGATATGCGCACCAACGAGGGCAATCTATCGAGCCGCTCCGAAGTCCTCTCAAAGCCTTTGCTGGACGCCATCGACGAGACACTTCACGCCGAAAAGCAGGCCATTTTATTTCTCAATCGCCGCGGCTACTCGCCGTGCGTGATGTGTGAGTCCTGTGGACATCTCTTCGAATGCCCGAACTGCGATGTATCGCTGACCTACCACCGGCGCATGGAGGCCTTGCGCTGCCATCACTGCGATTTCTCGCTTCGCATGCCCGAGTCCTGTCCGGAGTGCGACAGCTCCGAGGTCGGCCGCAAGGGAACGGGTACCGAGAAGCTCGAGACGCACCTCGAGGAGCTGTATCCGCGCGCCACCGTCGCCCGCCTGGACCGCGACACCTCCAAGGGCAAGGGGCTTCGTCGATTGATCGGCAAATTTCGACGCCGCGAAATCGACCTTCTGGTCGGCACTCAGATGGTCACCAAGGGCCATGATTTTCCCCACGTCACCCTGGTCGGCGCCGTACTGGCCGATATGAGTCTCAACTTTCCCGATTTTCGATCCGCGGAGCGGACATTTCAGCTTCTGACCCAGGTCGCCGGACGCGCCGGACGCGCCGAAACCCCGGGCCAGGTCGTCGTCCAGACACATCTCCCCGACCACTACAGCCTGCAGTGCGCCCGACAACACGACTTCCACACCTTTGCCAAGCAGGAGTTGGAACATCGAGGTGATGCCGGCTACCCACCATTCGCCCACCTCGTGGCCATCAAATTCGAGGGAGCCTCGGAGTCCAGGACCATCAAGACCGCCCGCCGCTACGCCACCTGCGCCCGACGCCTTTTCCAGCGTCACGAGGAGTTCGGCCGCGCCGTCACCATGCTCGGCCCGGCCATGGCCCCCATTGCCCGCATCAAAAACCGCAGTCGCTGGCAACTCTTGTTAAAAGCACGCAAGCGAAAGACACTGCGCCAATTCACAGCGCGGATGCTCAATGCCGCCGACCATTTCGACGTCGGCGGAAAGCGCAAAAGCCGCAACGTCCGCGTCATCGTCGACGTCGATCCCGTCAGTTTATTGTAACGCGGAAGCGCGGAGGACGCGGAGGACGCGGAAGCGCGGAGGCTCGGAGGACGTGGAAGCGCTGAATCGCTGAAGCTCCGAGCCGCGAAAGAGCGCGCGGAGAACCGCTGAGGCGCGGAGCAGGCAGTGCGCGGAGTTGCTCAGGCCGCCACGGCCTTGCGCCTAATGCCAGTAAGTTAAGCTTCGAGAAGCGTTCGACCCCACCAGACCTTGCGTCGGTGGTGAGCGAGCCTTGTCAGCTAGAGACGCAAAATTCGAGAGTTTTCGACCCCACCAGACCTTGCGTCGGTGGTGAGCGAGCCTTGTCAGCTAGAGACGCAAAATTCGAGAGTTTTCGACCCCACCAGACCTTGCGTCGGTGGTGAGCGAGCCTTGTCAGCTAGAGA
>CAYUPT010000393.1:0-2429 GCA_964446725.1 uncultured Bradymonadales bacterium
CACGTCCAGCCCGGCCCACCGGGCGGCCCAGCGTGTTCCGAGCATCCATAGCTGTTGGCCCTCCGCCGATGGGACCCCATCTTCATCGGTGGCCTCGGCTCCGAACTGGAGATCATAAAGTAGATACAGATCGGCGTCGCTGATCACGGCGCCAAAGGGCTCTTCGACCGTCGAATACACACCGGCCAGATAGGCGTCGCCCTGCCCGACGGAGACATCCCCGGCATTGTGGCGCGTCACAAAGGCGTCAATATCCCAGCTCTCTCCCGGACGCATATCGACTCGCAGACCATCCCAGGTGCGTCCGACCTGACTCCAGCCGACCGAACCCAGTACCTTTTCGTCTCCATAAGCCAATTCGAAGCGGCCGACATCGACGGCAACCGATTCGGTGGCCTCGTGGCGAAGTCGCGCCTCGTAGACTCCTATCGGCGGTATGGTCAGCGAAGCCCCGCCGAATGCTCCCCACTGTGCAGTGTGCTGGAGCGTCAATCGCCCGCTGAGGGAGTCGTGTTCGAACCCGATATTCAGACGAGACTGCTGGGTGATGAGGCCGGCCTCGTCGGGATGATTTGACCGTCCGATTTCTCCGTCGCCGAGCCCAAAATGGTGATTGAACCGGGTCTCGATACGGGGCCGAATTCGCCCCGACAATCGCCACAGTGTGTCTCCGGTCTCCGAGACGACTCCCGAGCCTTCGTGTTTATCGCCACGCTCCTGCTGTTCCTGACCGACTGCCACACTCGACATTGCAGCCATCACACCGACGACCACCGCGATGACCCACACGCGATATTGAAACCCCATTGATACCACCTTGTTATCCGACTGCATTCGACGAATCGACAGCGTCACTGTAGGGCCACGTCGATCTGGGACAACCACCCGTCGGGGATCGCTGCCTTCTCGGGCATGATATAATCCGACGACAACCGACCTCTATCGACGCCCCTCCACCGCGGCGCGGCACCCATCCGGGCATAAAGGAGGTGGCTGAGCGAGCGTATGCGAGCGAAGTCGGAGGGGTCGACGTAGGATCGGAGTCTTCCGGAATTAAGAGATCACACAACGAGACAGCCGAAGCCGGGGACGGCTCCGTCTCCACCAACCTCATCACGGCAACACCGGGCTCCGCCTCCTTTTGGGATAACTCAGAGAGACAACCGAAGCCGCCGCCGGGCAGCTTCTCACTCTTCTAGCCTCTCGCGTACGCGCTCCGGGAGATCGGCGTCGTCCCCGTTGGCCCCACGAAGCTCGGCATATCGGCGATAGTATCGGACGGCCTGCGCCCGGAGCTCATCGGCTCGCTGGATGCGCTCGTCGGTCTCGGGGGGGATTGTCAGAGCGTCGGGGACGTCGGCGGAGCTACCGTCGACCAGCGCGGGGGCGTCGGCGATATGGGTTGCTTCCATGAGAAATTCGGCGTGCGAGTACACCAGATCGGCGATATTGAGGTGAGTAACGACTCGCTCGGGGCTGTGTTCGAGTACGCGTTCAAAGGCCCGAAACGCCTCTGACTGCCGTTCGCGATCGATACGCGGGAAGTGCGGATCGCGTCGGTCAACGGTGTTGCGTGAAGCGAAGTAGGCCAGGTTGTTGAGCTGACGGATCGCCTTCTTCCGCCAATTCGTTGAGAAAGTACCCGCGCACCCCGCAGAGAAATCGAGAACTGTGGTACTCACCGGTGAACGCGGGCGGTGGGAATCGGGCGAGAAACGATGCCAATTCGGCGGCTTTTCCACCCTCTGGTTGCTGTGCCTCAGATGAGGCCCGCTCAACGATCGGGGGCAACACGACGCCACCGACCTCGGAGCGACAACTGACGCGTCCGGCTCGACGATCCTCTTCAATCTGCCAGTCGACGCCGGCCGAAAAGACCAGTCCTGCAAGTTCTTCGCCTCCATCAAAGTGCGCCCGGCTTCGGGCGAGTCGATCGGGGCCGCGAGGCGCGACATCGTCTCGGTCCCGGCGCATGAATTCGGATTCGTCGTCACTCCAGGTGTACTGATGTGACGGAGTGACCAGCCGATCTGAATCGGCATCGAGCCGCATGGGCATCGAATGTATTGCATCAGTCAGGCCGATCGACTCCATCAATACGCGCTGTTCGGAGTCGCTTCGCCGAACCACCACTTCCACGGCCGTTTCGTAGAGGTAGGGGCCGGTCGTCGGGCATCGATGCAGGTGGTGTACCAGCTCGCCGTCTCTCCAGGCGCCGAGTGGGGTAGTGATCTGGTGTTCGCTGTCGTGGGTGATTCCGCAGATATCCGCGCTCGCCGTGGCCGGGAATAGCGCCACCACAGAGATACACAGAAGCGCAATACCCAACAGCCAATACATCGAATAGAATTGGTCATCCATCTCGAAGTCCTGGTGATTCGCTGCCCCATACGGCTGTGCCATCACTACGCGGTACCGGCGAGACGGTG
>CAYUPT010000393.1:2439-4482 GCA_964446725.1 uncultured Bradymonadales bacterium
AGTAGCCGAGCTCACTCTTCCAGGTCGATCTGCCACCGAAAAATCGGCCGCTCTTCGCCGTCCGGGGCGGTGCCGAATTCCCAGATTTCCCCGAAATCCCAACCCGCAAAAGGACCGTTGGCTCCGGAGGACCGGAATTCCACCGTTCCAAGCCCCTCGACGATCGATTCCGACAGGTCGCTTCCAGTCCCTGCGGCCTGACCCATCGACGATCTCTGCAGATCCCAGTGACTGTAAAAGATCTCGACCTCGGGGTTGACATATCCCGCAAATCCACCGCGGGTATCCGTAACGTCACCACTGCCGACAGTACCTGTCGAATAGGACTTTCGAATCGTCGTCCCCGGCCACATATTTCCGACAAAGCCGCCGGCGTAAGCCAAGGGACTCCCCCCAGGGAGGTCCGCTCGCTCAACGTCACCGGTGGCATAGGAATCGTGGACTTCACCATCGCCGGCCATGTCCCCGACCAATCCGCCGACGCTGTCCAATCCGGCGACGTCGGCTCCCGAGTAGCACTCCTCAATATCGCCGATATTTTTACCCACCAATCCACCGACTCCGAACCTACCCCGGATACGACCGACCGTGTAGGCTCGACGAATCAGCCCCGTATTTTCGCCGACCAACCCACCGATCGATGTATTCGCCTCCCCTCCGAAATCGACATCGGCCATCGAGTCCTCGATGACCCCTTCGTTGAACCCCACCAATCCCCCGGCGAAATCAAAGCTCACGGCTGTGCTGTTCCCAATGGTGCCGACGGCCCGGGCATCCCGGATGGTTCCGTCGTTGATGGCGGCAATTCCGCCAAAGTCCCGCTGGCTCTCGGGTTCGTTGAGGTTAATGGAAAAGCCCTCGACGGAGACGTCGTCGATGATTCCCCGATTCTTGCCGACGACGGCGCCCATCGAATTCCGGTTCTCAATTCTGACATCGCTCATCGCGACATTGGAAATGAGTCCACCGGCCCCGACGTCTGCCACCAATCCACCGGCGATCTCATCGGTACTGGAGGACAGCTCGAAATTGGTGATCTTCATATTGGTGATTTCGCCGCTGTCAATGATATCGGAAAATAATCCCGACTTGCCGGAACGACTCTCCACTTCCAGATTCGAAATCGTATTTCCGCCTCCATCGAATACACCGCCAAATGTCGAGCTGGCCCCCAGGCTAGCGCCCTCCATATCGATGTCGCCGTAGAGGCTAAAATGGCCCGTCAGCGGGCGACCCAGCGCCTCTCCATCGAGCATCTCCTCCAGATGATCGGGGCTACACAACAAGTAGGGAGCCGACGACGTCCCTTCGCCGCCGCCAAAGGGTGTCGCGTCGGGGTCGCAGTCCGTGCAATTACCGGCGACACAGCGGTTATCACCGCAGCTTTCGTTGCAACTTCCGCAGTGCTCGTTGTCGTTGTCCATATCGACGCATTGGCCGCCGCATAGGGAAAATCGCTCGTCGCAACTGATTTCACAGAGCCCATCCACACAGGCCACCGTTCCGTGCTCCGGCGCCACGCACTCCTGGGTGCAGCCGAGTTCGTCACCGATTTGGCTCAAATCGTAGAATAACCCGTCGCAGCCGACCACAGCGAGCAGGGCTGCGACGACGAGTACGAACGATAGGACTCTGCAAATCGGAGACATGCGCCACCTGAATCGACGAGGCCAACGGGCTGGCCGAAAACGCCATAAATGCTGATAATACTCCGTATATCGTGCTTTATGATCGAGCGCATTGTCAAATTGAAGTCTCATTCAGTTGGAGTCGCGCCGGGCACGGGCCGTGTGGGTCGGTGGATGGTGATTTCGCACGCAACCGGCGCGGGCCCGGCGGCCGACGTCTCCGGCCGGGCTTTGTGGAATCGACGCCATCGCGCATAATGGCCGCCGGAAGGTAGCGCAGTTGACGATACAGCTCTGTGAGGCGTGTTGTGAGTGATGCCGACACCGAAGAACTGACCCGCGATCTCTTTTTTGACGGCGAATTGGCGATCTGGCAGCGGACCACGGGATACCGCTTTGGACTCGACGCGTTGTT
>CAYUPT010000394.1:0-4481 GCA_964446725.1 uncultured Bradymonadales bacterium
ATGTTGGGCCACCTGGCGTTTTCGCGCGGCGACTTCAAGACTGCAGCGCGCCATCTGCGTCAGGCCCACGAGACGTACGAGCAATTTTACGACCGCCGCGGCATCGCCCGGTGCAATCTAGCACTGGCGTCGCTGGCCTTTAGCGTCGATCGACTCAAAGAGACCCAGACGCTGGTGCTCGAGGCCCGCGATACATTCCGGTCCATCGGTGATGTCGCCGGGTTGACCGAAGCCCGGCTCCTGGTCGGACGCCTTCACCTGGCTGCCGGCAATCCCGGCAAGGCCCTCGAGAAGTTGACGCAGACCGTCCAGCACTTCGATCGAATCGGCGAGCGACGTCTGATAGCCTGTGCCCGCGCCTTCTACGCCCTTGCCCTCAAGGAGACCGGGGCCGACGGGGAGGCCCACCTGGTCATTGAAAAAATTCTGGAAGACGTCCCCGACCTGGCGCTCGCCGAAGAGTCCATTGCCGCGGCCTTCGACAAATTGATTCCACGCATCGAAGAAGAGCGCCCCGAGTTCGCCCGCCAGATGCAACACCTTCGCCAGGAGATCTGGCAGCGGCTGGGGCGAGCATCCACACCGGCAGCGGTATAGCGATCGCGTTCGCCGCCGTTGTCGGGGCGCATTCAAACCTCTAGGCTGCTGGCAGCCACACCGCGTTGTCTTGTCCGGAAATCCAATTCGTACCGGGACCCAATCGATGAAACAGGAGCAACTGGAAGACCAACTCGTGCCCTATGTACTGACGCCCAGGCGCAATATCCCCTATCTGGATCTGGACGTCGATGTGGGGCACGAGCTGGAGACGCTGTACTTTGACGACAGTGCCAACGCGGAGTTCTGCGAATTGATCAACCGCTCCAACCAGGACGCCTTTGGAGGCCGGGAGTCGATGGGCATGCCCCGGTGGGTGATGCTGGACTGCGCGATTTTGCCTTCGGCCATCATAGGCTTCATGTTGCCCGTCGAAGACACACCGGATGAGGTGTTGAGCAAGCTCGATGTCGACGACGACTACCAGGGATATGTGCCGGTCTCCGAGTACTGCGGATGTCCCACCGTCGAAAAGGATTGTGTCAGCGGATTTTCGCTGCACAGTCAACTCGTCGGTCACGGTATTGCAACTCGGACCAAGGCGCTGGCGCTGGCGGTCTACGGGGCCCGCAGTCAGATTGGGGTGACGCAGTTTTACAATCCGGCAATTCGCGTCCATGTCCGGTTTGGCGCCATGGAGATGCTGATGCATCGCCCGGCGGTGCACACCTACCCGGAGGATAGCTTTGTGTATCGCCTGGAGCTTCCGGCCAAGCGCACCCTGGTCAATATGGCCCGCGGAGCCGACGTCTTCGGCGAAAGCGAAGTGCCCGATGGTGTGCGCTGGGAATTTGATCCGGACAACGAAATGATGCAGGGCCGTCTGGCCGGTCATCTCGAGGACGACGGCAGAGTCTGGCTGATTCCGCCGGGATGGCGAGCGACAGACGACGGTTGTGAGTTGCACATGGTTTTGGAGTGACGGCGGATCGCGAAACGCGCGTTGTGGTCTATCATGTCCTTATCTGGAAGTCGGAACATCAAATCAAACGAAAGGGAGTCTGGAATGATGTGTATTGTTGATGGTCATCCCGAATTTTCGCGTGTCATTGTCGGCACCTGCGTCGCCGCATTGCTGCTGGGCGCCGCCTGCGACGATCCCGATGTCGAGGTCGGCGACGACGCCAATGATGCGATCGTCGACGCCAATGACAGCGATGACGACAATTCGAATTCCAACTCCAATTCCGATGACAATCGAGTTCTGGATACGGAATACCAGGACATCGAACTTCGGGAAGTCGCCGGTCCCTTCGAGCGCCCCTGGGCGGTGGCCGTATTGGATGATGGCCGGCAACTGGTGACCGAGCGTACCGGGCAGCTGCATCTGGTCGACGGTGGAGAGTTCACCGAAATCGACGGGACCCCGGAGGTCAGTGTGCAGAATCAGGGCGGCCTGCTCGATGTGGTCGTCCATCCGGAGTTCGACGATAACTCCTGGGTATACCTGACGTACGCCAAGGCCGGCGACGAGGGCAATCACACGGCGACGGCCGTTGCTCGCGGGCAACTGGACGAAGACGAGATGGCGCTTGCGGAGTTCGAGGAACTCTTCGAGCAGAATCGCTATTCGTCTCCCGGCCGTCACTACGGATCGCGCCTGGCATGGATGACCGACGGAACCCTGCTGGTCACCGTCGGCGATCGCGGCGCCGAACCTCCGCGGGCTCAAGATCTCGACGATCACGCCGGCACCGGCGGGCGCCTCGAAGAGGACGGTTCGGTGCCCGACGACAACCCCTTTGTCGACGATGACGATGTTCTCGATGAGATCTTTACCTGGGGCAATCGCAATATCCAGGGCATTGTCGTCGACGATGATACCGGCAATGTCTGGGCCACCGAGCACGGTCCTCGAGGCGGCGATCTGATCCACCGCCTGGAGGCCGGCAACAACTACGGCTGGCCGGACGTCACACAGGGGCTCAACTACGCTGATCAGGGGCCATTTCCCGACTTCGAGGCTCGCAGCATGGAGGGCGTCGAAGAGCCGTTCCACGAGTTTACACCGACGATGGCCCCCTCCGGTCTGGCACTGGTGACCACCGATCGCTTCCGAAACTGGAATGGGAATTTGCTGGCCGGTGGACTGCGCGCTGAGCGCATCCGCCGCGTCGTCGTAGAAGACCAAGAGGTTCTGGGCGACGGCGAATACGAGATGCTGCATCAAGAGGAGCTACTGCTCCAGGAAATCGGGCGCATCCGCGACGTCCGAGAGGGCCCGGAGGGCGACATCTGGGTACTCAACGACGCCGATGAGGCCTCGCTGTATCGCATCTCACCACAATAACGACCGGCGACCCGATATTGGGCGATCACCTCTGGGCGGCTCGAGTACTGGCTCGGGAGTCCGGGGGTGATGTATTTTCGGATGTCGACTTCGAGCGCTGTGGAGGGAGAATGTCGACGGGGATCTCCTCGCTCCAGTTGGGCCAGTCTTCGATGTCGATATAGACCTCGACGGACCATCGAATGGCGGCGTCGCGACACGAAAACGAAGGCGTCGCGTCGGCGGGGACGTCGATGTCAATTCCAAGCTGTGCAGACTGGCCTTTGGCCAGATGCCGATCCAGGCTGTCGGGGAGCACCCACTGGCGGTCGAAGATCTCGATATTCTGCGATGGGTCGTCGGTGTCCGTTGGCTCGCGCAACCATTCTCGAGCTTTGAGTGCTACTGTGATTTCGTTGATGTGGACCGTCGATTCTTTCGGGATATCGACGGTGACGGCGAGCGCGTCGCCGGCGTGAACTGCCGCGGTTTCGATATCGGCGAATAATCGCTTGCCCAGCTGTAACTCGGCGATCTTATTTCGAAGAATCGTCGTGTAGAAGCCCCGGCCGATGACAGCGAGCAACGCCACCGGGACCGCGATCAACAGGAGCGATATCGGGCTGTCCGTAGATGCACCGGAGATGGCAACGAGCAGGAGCATCGCGCACAGCACAACTGCCAGTAACCAGACGGTGGTCAGACACCCCGATTGCGTCGTCTTTTTGTAGTCGCGATCGCCGGCCGTTTGATGGCTGCCGGAGGCGGGATCACCGGTGCAATAGGTCTGTTCGGACGTCAGCGGGCGCGGGGCGACGTCAAATATACACTCCGTATTCGCCAGTTCTCCCTCGGAGTCCTCTGCACGAGCCCGAACAAACCAGTCGACGTCCAGTCGATGGCCGGCGTAACTACAGGGGCCGTCGGGGAGTTGAAACTCAAAGCGATACTGATGGTTTTTATCGGGGGACCAACTGCCCGAAAAGAGCGTGGACGCCTGTCGAGAGCCCTCGTCACAACTGCCGTCGGCGGAGGCACTCCACTGACACGACACCTGTAGATTTTGGCATTGCACGGCTTCGTCGACGTCGACTTCGACGTGGCCGCTGACGATGTCGCCGGGAGCGTAGCTCCGATGCGGTCGGTCCAATTCAATGGTCAGGTCGCAGATGCTCATCGATAATATTCAAGCGGCAATAGTCGCGGAACTCGGCAGGCCAAACAACGGGGATTCGGATGCATGTAACACGGACTTGACCAATAGCAGGCCGTCGCGTCAACTGATTTGGACTCGGCAGGGTGGCGAGGTGTTAAAGCCCTTCCCCCCGGGCGCCGGGGAAGTGGCTGCGAGTGCTGTCCAACGAGCAGTCGATGGGGTCTGCGCGAGCCTATGCTCTTCGTTCGATGTCTCTCACTGGAGACGGTGCCGTGCCCTACATATGAGTGCTGGAGCCGATAAAATCGTTGCGCCGGGAGGATTCCCGGCGCTGTCATGGCACGGGCTAGCTGATACCACCGACGCCTCCTGCACGTCCGCTCCCCGGTCGGGGAGCTGCCGAAGCGCAGCGGAGGCTGAGGGGGTTTTGGTGGGCCTCGTTCCGTCGCTCCAAAAAAA
>CAYUPT010000395.1:0-4481 GCA_964446725.1 uncultured Bradymonadales bacterium
CTGCTTGATGAGCCGGCGGGTCGCTCCTTTCGAGTTTTGAAGCCCGGTTTCGGCAAAGGCGTCGACAATGCCCAATTCGCCGTCGCCGAGGCGTTGGCGCTGCATTTCCGTCGATGGCGCATCCGAGAAAATCGAGAGCAATTCCTCATCCGAAAGCCCCTCGACGGTTCCGCCAAACAAAATTTCGGCGGCCTTGACGACCTGGTCGGCCGTCTCCTCACCGTGGACCAGGGCCGTGACCTCCCAGGCCAGCTTTTTCTGGACTTCGCCGCGGTTTTCGCCGCGCTCGATGGTGCCCTCCAGTTCTTCGATCTCTTCGCGCGACAACAACGTGAATTTTCGCAGCAGCTTGCCGCAGTCGCGGTCATCGACACCGACCCAGTACTGATAAAAGTCGTAGGGGCTGGTCATCTCCGGGTCGAGATAGACAGCACCGTCTTCGCTCTTGCCGATCTTTTTGCCGTCCGCCGACGTCAACAGCGGGAAACTCAGCCCGAAGACGGTCTCTCCTTTCTTGCGCCGCACCAACTCGGTGCCGGCCGTAATATTTCCGTACTGATCACTACCTCCGATCTGGACGCGGCAGCCGTAGTCTTCGAAGAGCTGCACGAAGTCGAAGGCCTGAATCAGCTGGTAACTAAATTCGGTGTAGCTGATCCCCTGTTCGCGCTCCTCGAGGCGGGCTCGGACCGACTCTTTTTGCATCATCTTATTGACGCGAAAGTAGCGGCCCACATCGCGCAAAAAGTCGATAAACGACCATTCCGAAAGCCAGTCGGCGTTGACGACTTTGGGCTCTGCCTTCGCTTCGGCGATGTCGGCGGCGTCTTCAAAAAAGCCCTGAATCTGGCCTCGAATCGACTCCAGATTGGACTGAAGTTCGTCGGCCTCCAACAGGTCGCGCTCCTCGTCTTTGCCCGACGGATCACCGATAAGACCGGTGGCGCCGCCGACGAGTCCAATCGGGGTGTGGCCATGGCGAAGAAAGTGGGTCAACACCACCAGCCCCAGCAGATTGCCGACGTGAAGCGACGACGCCGAAGGGTCGAAGCCGCAGTAGACGGTCTGGGAGTCGTCGGCCAGCGCCTCGTCGAGTTCGTCGTGGGTCGTCTGGTCGATGAATCCTCGCCAGGACAATTCTTCGAGAATCGAGCTTTGGAACGAATCAGTCATAAGTGGGTATTGGGTCGTGGGTATTGGATCGTAGGTATCGGGTCGTCGGTATCGTATCGTGGAGATCGGGTCGCAGATCGCTGAGAATTCCCGTCGCCATTCGCCTCGCTGCATAGCACGAAAACCGAGGCGAACCAACGGCCTGTCGAGCCCGGTTATCGGGCGTACTCCACGGCGCGCATCTCGCGGATGACCGTCACTTTGACCTGGCCGGGATAGGTCAACTCCTCTTCGACGCGAGTGGCGATATTGCGACTGAGCTGGCGAGCGCTTTCGTCGTCGACCTCGTTGCGGTCGACGACGACCCGAATTTCTCGGCCGGCCTGGATGGCATAGGCCTCGTTGACGCCATCGAATTCAGAGGCCAACTCCTCGAGGGCTTCCAGGCGCTCGACGTAGGCCCCCAAGACCTCGCGACGAGCGCCGGGCCGGGCTCCCGACAGGCTGTCGGCGGCAATGACCAGGTGGGCGATGACCGAATTCTGGGGCTCTTCGCTGTGGTGAGCGGCAATGGCATTGCGCACCACTTCGGCTTCTCCGTGGCGATCGGCAATGGCGGCCCCGACGACGGCGTGGCTCTCCTGGCGCTCGTGGCTGACCGCTTTGCCGATGTCGTGGAGCAGTCCCGCCCGGCGCGCCGTGTCGACATCGACGCCCAGCTCGGCAGCCATCAGACCGCATAAAAAGCCGACCTCAATGGAGTGCGACCACATATTCTGGCCGTAACTGGTCCGAAATTTTAGCTCGCCGACGAGTCGTTTGAGTTCGTCGTCCAGGCCGTGAATGCCGAGTTCGAGGGCCGCCTCCTGACCGGCATCTTCGATGATGGTCCCCACCTCGCGATTGGTCTTTTGGACGACATCCTCGATGCGGCCGGGATGGATTCGCCCGTCGGCGACGAGCTTTTCGAGAGAGCGCCGGGCGATCTCGCGTCGCACCGGATCAAAACAGCTGACGACGACGACCTCCGGGGTATCGTCGACGATGACATCGACTCCGGTTTCGGCCTCTAACGCGCGAATATTGCGCCCCTCGCGACCGATGATCCGCCCCTTCATATCGTCGTCGGGAAGCTCGATGGTATCGGCACCGTGCTCGGTGACGTAGTCGCCGGCGAAGCGTTGACAGGCGACGGCGAGGATCTTGCGGGACCGGCGCCGGGCTTCGTCTTCGGTGCGCGACTCGATGTCGCGAATGCGCTTTTGGGCCTCCATATTGGCCTCGGAGACCATCTCTTCGCGCAACGCTTCGCGGGCCTCGTCGGTGGTGTAATCGGCGATCGACTCCAGTCGAGCTTCGGCCTCGTGGAGGCGCTCGTCGAGCGTTTGGCGGCGCTTGTCGAGCTCTTCGTCGCGCTCGTCTAACGCCTCGACTCGCTGTTGGAGTTCCCGGTCGCGCTCGTCGAGGCGATCGGCGCGCTCATCGAGGTTGGATTCGCGCCGGCCCAGGCGCTTTTCGGTCGCCGAGATCTCCTGGCGCCGGGTCTCGTACTCGTCGTCGGCATCGGAACGGGCCTGCGAGACCAGCTCCCGGGCCTCGATATTGGCCCGTTGAACGATCTCTTCGGCCTCCTGGCGGGCATCGTCGATGAGCTCTTCGGCCCGCTCTTCGGCTCGTTGATGGGCTTCATCGCTGAATTCATCGATCAACTCGCGTCGGATGGAGTCGCTGAGCTCCTCGCGCACCTCGCGCTGAGCGCGCTCCCGGGCCCGGGACTCCGTCTTGTCGCGCAGATCGTCGAGTCGTTTGCGAATCTGATCGCGGGCCAGAAGCCACCCCAGCGGTCCGGCCAGACAGCCACCGATGATCAGATACAGTATCGGGTCCAGTGACTCCATCTACGCCCCCCGAGGTGGGTCTTTGTCGCCGGGGGCGACGTCGTGTATTTCGCGATCGGTGATGATGAGATCCATGGGTCGGTCGTGGGACTGGCGCGGCAGCTTATCATCGACGAACTGCCAGTGATGACCGATGCCGACGGCCACCGCATCGCCCACCGCCGGCAGTGCCCGGTCGTAAAACCCCATTCCGAATCCGAGTCGAGTCCCCCGCCGATCAAACGCCAGACCGGGAACCAAAAAGACGTCCACATCGTCGATGGTCGTCGCCTCGCCGACGGGCTCTTCGATACCGAAGGCGCCGGGCTCGAGGTCATCGAAGTTGTCGACGACACAAAACTCCATCTGTCCCGGCCCGATGACACGGGGCAATAAGACGTCGATTCCACGGCCTGCAACATCGATCAGCCAGGGGCGCAGGTCGATCTCGCGGCCGCGCGACATATACCCGGCGATCCGATCTGTGGAACGGACTTCCCTGACCTCGTTGAGTTGGCTGCAGACCCGGGATGAGGCGCGGCGGGCCGTATCGGCGTCGAGATTGCCTCGACGCTCGATCAATGCCTCGCGCAGCGCTTTTTTTCGTTCCGAGACCGCCTCGGTGTGTTCCATCGCGTAGCCCGATCGTACCAGATGACTCGACGAAGCCCGACGACCCGACGGCGGCCTCCGAATTTTACATCAGACCTCTTCGACCTGATCGATGAGTTCGAACATGGTGTCTGTCGTCTCTTCGAGTTGCTGCTTCATCGCCGCCAATTCCTCGCGCGTCTCAAAGAGTTCTTCGGCGACGGTCATGCTGGCGAGCATCAACAATTTATTGGCCGGTGCCGCCGGCGCCGCCTCGTGAATCTGCTCGATGGTCTCATCGATATGACGGGCCAGACGCCGAACAAATTCCGGATCGCGATCGCTGCGAATCGTCAATCGGTGACCGCGGATCTCGACGCTGATTGGACCGGATTGCGAGGTCTTTTGAGAGGTCGTCGACGTCGATGTACTGGTCGCGCCGGGGGACTTCGATTGATTCGTACTCACACTAACCTCCGGAGTTGATTGGATTGCCAGTCACCGACTGCGAGGCGGAGGCCCCGCGGGGGGAAACATTGCTCACCCATTATTAGACGCTCGGCGAAGCTGCATCAACCCCGGCGGCGCCGTCGGGATCGACTGCCGGTGGTAGTCCGGTCATCGAACCCCCTTCCCGAGGGCCGGCGACCGGAATAGTTCACACTGTGTGCTGTTACGACCTACTACAATTGGGGCGCCCGAGGCTCAGTTACCAGGCGCCTTCCTTGGTGCCGCTTCGAGCACCGACAAGCCTCCTGCGGTCCGGCCACAGGCTCCTGACCTATCTCCACCTGCCGACCTCTGTTACAGTCGTCAGCATCAGTGTTCGCGTAGGCGAAACCCACAGGTACCATGAGTAATTCCGATCACATCGACGAGTCAGAGGGCAACGCCCAGGTC
>CAYUPT010000396.1:0-4476 GCA_964446725.1 uncultured Bradymonadales bacterium
TCGCGATGTCAGCCCCGGCTTCTCACCGGCGTTCGTCCCGCGGCCACGAAATGACATCCGCTCCAATCGTTCAGGGGACCAAAGTTGAAGGATTTATGAAGGTGTTGGAGCCGATGACATCCCCAGGTCGGACGAGGAGCGAAGCGACGGAGTCCGACTGTCATCGTCTGGGGTTGTCAAATGGAGCAACTTCGCGATGTCAGCCCCGGCTTCTCACCGGCGTTCGTCCCGCGGCCACGAAATGACGTCGACTCCGATCGCCGTTCCGGACTTCCCGCCGTTGATGGGCTGGCATGACACGCCCTCGCTTATCGCCCGCAGTCTGGTGATTACACTCCCCGTACTCCCGCCGTATCAGTACTTCGACCGGCCCTGCCCCTGAGGTCTTCGGGCATTGAGTGCTCCACCCGACGACTACCTGCGTCTTTGCGGAGGCGAGCGATGGCGACGGACACCGACCAATCTGAACCCGACAATGGCAGCGGAAAACTGCAAAAAAGCGACAAATGGGGCTTTTCAAAGTTCACCCGTCAGGCGGCGACGGTCATCGGGATGGTCGCTTTGGTGGCCATCCTCGGATTCATCACATTCCAGCTCATCTCTCTGCTCCTCGTACTATTTCTCGGCATCCTTTTCGCCATCTTACTGCGAGGGATGTCTAGCTATCTATCGAAGTACACGAAGCTCACCAAAAAGTGGGCTCTTCTGGTTGTCGCCGCGGTGTTATTGCTGGTGATTGGCGCCGCCGGCTGGTTGATGGCTCCGGCAGTAGGCGAGCAGGCCGGACGCGTCGGCGAGGTCATCCCGGAGGCCATCACGGGATTCCAGCGGTGGCTCGAATCCACCACCGTCGGACAATTCCTCCTCAATGAAGCCACGGAGGTTGCCCCCCGCTCTTTTTCCGCATCCATTTGACAGTACTTGACCTCGTCTCTGCGCTCATTGCGATGCGGCAGATGCTCTGCGATTCGACGTGCCAAGTCCGCCTCGCCTCCCATCACTCACCGGTGCCATGCGGCTTTTCTACTACATCCGATTGCGCTGAGTCCCCGGCGTTCACTTCCGTGATCGCCGACTCGCCGCATCCGATATTATTGGTTTGACCAAGATCTGTGGATGCCGTGCGCTCGTTGGTGAGTAGAATTTGCCGGTTCGCTTTCATTCTCATCGGCACTATCACCTTGCAAATTGGTGTTCTCGCTCTCAACGCGAGGCCACGCAAGTGCACCGTATCTTCAGGTCGATTGCTGGACTGCTACGTCCACTGGAGACCTGTTATGACGAAACAACATTCACACCCTGTAGACCACCATCAATCGCCCCAGCGCGCCCTGCTTATTGGTGTTCAAACGCCCGACGAATCCGACGAACAATTCGCCGCCTCCTGTCGAGAACTCGAACATCTGGCCCGCACACTCGGCATTTCTGTCGTCGAACAGCGCTTTCAAAAGCGCAGACAGGCCGCATCCTCGACCTATGTCGGCTCCGGAAAACTCGAGGAACTGGCGCAATTGACGGCCGCACCCAATGCCGATTCCTCCGCGAAGTCAGGCGCCGATGTCGTCCTCGTCGACGACGCGATCGAAGCGCGTCAGCACCGCTCACTGGAGCTAAAACTCGGCGTCGACGTCATCGACCGCACGGGACTGATTCTCGAGATCTTTGAGAAGCGAGCTCAGACGCGCGCCGCCCGTCTGGAGGTCGAAATCGCACGGCTTCACTACGAACTTCCCCGGCTTCGCGACGACGCCAAAGGTGACGATCGACGCGGCGGCGGAGGCCGCGGCGAGCGAGGTCACACCAACGTCGAACTCGGCAAGCAGCGCATCCGCGACCGCATCGCCGAACTCAAATCAGAGCTCCAGGAAGTCCAGCAGACCGAGGCCACACGCCGCGACCAACGGCAACACCTCTTTCAGGTCGCCCTCGTCGGCTACACCAACGCCGGCAAGTCGTCGATTCTACATGGACTTACCGACAGCGATATCCTCGTCGAGGACAAGCTCTTCGCCACGCTGGGCACAACGGTGCGAGCACTGGAGCCACCGACGACTCCGCCGATTCTCATCTCCGATACCGTGGGATTTATCAAAAACCTGCCACACGAATTGGTCGCCTCCTTCAGATCGACACTCGATGAAGCCCTCGACGCTCAAATGATCGTCAATGTCGTCGACGCCTCCGATCCCGAATGGCCGCAACATCTACGCGTCACCCGCGAGACACTGCACTCCATCGGCGCCGATGGTGATGAGCTCTCCACCCAGTTGGTCTTCAACAAAGTCGATACCATCGACGACGAAACCAAAGACCGGCTGGCGCGCGAATTTCCAGCGGCCATCCAGATGAGTGCTCTCGACGCCGATGATCTCCATCGGCTCCGAAACACTCTTATCGAGACGCGAGACCTGGGACTCTGTGAGGAGACCCTGCTCATTCCCTTCGAGCAAGGAGAAGTCCTCGGAGAAATTCACGACCGCGCTGCCGTCATCGACGAATCGCACACCACGGATGGAACGGTGTTACACCTCCGCGCTCGCTCTCAGGACTTCGACCGGTGGCGAAGCAAAATCGACACCCCGCCGGCCGCCGACTCTCCCGGAGAACTCGCCGAATTGGCCTCCCATTACGGTCTCGATGTATCGGCGACCACCGACGAATTCGACGAATCAGGGCTCGATTTCCGGATCCTTCGGGTTACCGACAGTGATGACCGTCCCTGGATATTGCGCGCCCCCCGGCGGGCGGACGTCTTTGATGCCAGCCGCGTCGAACACCGCGCGCTGCGACTTATCGCATCGGAACTATCCGTCGATACTCCGGATTGGCAACTCCACACCCCGGAACTGATCGCCTATCCCGAAATCACCGGACGCCCCGGATGGACCATCACCGATGAGGGAACACCGGATTACCGGGGCATCGATGCCGACACCCCGTCCGCCGCAGCATTGAAGTCGATCGCGGAGATGCTCGTCGAGTTGCAGTCCATCGGCATCGACGGCATCCAGGCCGCCGGCCTTCCCATCGATAGCATCGATGAAGTGCGCCGACAGCGCCGAGAGTTTCTCGACGAAGTCGAGCCTATCTTGCGGCCCGACGATGCCCTCCTGGAGCGCTGGAATCGATGGCTCGACGACCGGTCTATTTGGCCCGACCACACTGCGCTGATCCACGGCGATTTCCATCCCGGTCACATGCTCTTTGATGACACGGATGTTCTGACGGGAATCCTCGACTGGACGGAGGTCCAGGTCGGCGATCCGGCACAGGACTTGGCGATCTTTTATGGCTGTTTCGACCGCGCTGTACTCGACGCAATAATCGAGCACTTCGCCGCCTCCGGCGGCCAGGTGTGGGATGGCATCGGCGATCACGTCGAGGAGTTGTGGGCCTTTTCTCCTGTTGTCACCGCCAGTTGGGCGCTGGAACACGACCACGACGAAGCGCTGAAACACGCTCGTTCCATGATGGCCACCATCCAATGATGGAGGAACAAACACCGCCGTTACCATCGCCGGCGCAGATCTTGACAAATTATCGGGATTTGCGTCGGCCGTCATCGACCTCGACGGTATCTCCCCGGCGCCCTCCATACCCCCGTTCTTTGACCGTCATGACGATCGCAAATGACAGCGTTGAACGCTATTTCCGAAACCGCGCCCACAACCGATATCCGATCACAGCCGCCACGACAGCGGCCATAACAGCCGCCGCCGTGACCACTGCGCTATCCTGTTCGGGACGCAATGCCAGGGCAATCCAGGCCCACACAAATACCGCCCCATAGATCGGATCGCGCCATACCAGTGTTGCAATGACACCGATGACCGTGGCCACCACCACCATGATCACCGCCCAGACAACATCGCTCAGCCCCCAGCCTCCCCACTCCAGATGATGCAGTAGCGTCGAAACCCCGACCACCGTCGCCACCGTCAGCCAGCCGACGTAGACGCTGATCGGTCCCCGGATCCAGGCCTCCAATTTGCTCACTGCCATCTCGTCGGGGATGCGCAATGCGTAGTACAGCCAGATTGCCGTCGCCAGTTGCGCCACCAAAATGACGGTGGCCACTTCAAACATCAGACTCTGCCAGGTCACGATCCACGAAAAATTGCAGATCATATTTGCGATCAGCGGAAGCCGGGCCCGCCGAAACGCGGCATTGTCATCGGCTGCGGGAAGCACCTGAACGACGGCCAGTGCCAGTATTCCCAGGTAGATGAGACCCCATATCGAGAAGGCGTAACCGGATGGAATGATCAGGACATCTTCGAAAAAGCGATCCGATATCTCACCGACGGACATGTCGGTCGCCGAAAAGAAACCACCGCCAAAAATCGCAACCGGTGGAACGACCAGCGCCAGCCATTTGAGTATCGATGAGTTCATCAATTTGCCCTCCTGTGATGGGAGCTAAAACACGAAGATCGGGCCTACATACCAGACGATTTTCGATGTACCACAACTGTG
>CAYUPT010000397.1:0-4474 GCA_964446725.1 uncultured Bradymonadales bacterium
ATAGTTATCGCATCGACAATTCCCTTGGGAGCTCGTTCAATATCAGTGTGGGCCCCGATTACGACAGCAATCCCGGCGTGGACTGTCAGAATTACTGACCCGTAGCAGGTGCCAGACGGCTCGGGGTAGCTGACGCGGCGTGAGGTCTGGACAATTGTCCGTTACCGAAGAGGCTCGCCATGAATGCCAAGGTACGCCAGTTTATCGCCGCCGCACTGGCGACGGGAATCGGCGTCGGCGCCGGCGTCTGGTGGGTGTTCGGCGAGGAGGAACGCTACGGGCTGCTCGAAGAGATGGTCCAGGCCCGAGTCTCCGTCGCCGAAGAGCTCCTGAACGATGCCTGTTATTGCTACGCGGAGCGTGCCGGCGAGGACGCCATCCCCGACCAATGTAGCTGGGGGGAAGACGAAGAGCGCCAGATCCGTCGGTCCACGGAGTGTCTTATCGACGGTGCGCGGAAGCTCGACGAGCCCGTCCCCGAGGGCCTGTCGTCGATGCATGAATGTCTCAATGACGAGTACGACGCCGTTCGTCGATGCATCAGCGAAGCCAGAGAGGAGCACGAGGTCTGCGACATCGACCACCTGATGGCCAGGTCCGACTGTCAGCGGCAATGGCTGACCATTGATTGCTACGATGAGGTCGACGACGACACCCGAGACTGGCTTCAGAATCTGGAAGAGACGATCGAAGGGATGGATTGTGCCCAGAGAGACGACTCACCGTCGATCTTCGATGCGCTTCCGGATGGCGATGATTCGGCGATGGAATCCCCACACATCAGACCTCCTCTGGTCTCCATCGACCAGGACGCCATCGTTGTCGGCGAGGAGTCCGTCATCGAGCTCGAGCGCGGGTTTTTAGACGACCAACGGTTGGATGTCCTGCAGGACCCGGAACATAGCTTCGTGGAGGCTGTAGAAGAGTTCTCCGACAACGACCTGTATGACCATGCGATTTATACGGAGCCGCTGGTCCCGCTCAACACCTTCGTTGAAAACGTGACGGCGACGGAAACGATGACCGACGTCGGGCTACTGTGGAGGCCGGGTCAATTCGACGAGAGCTCTCACGCCGACGATCTCGATGACTTTGCTCCCGACGATTCTCCCCGGGCCGGCGCCGGTGATGCGGATTGGGAGGACTGGGAAATTATCGTTACGAAGACCGCGCGTCGTTTCGGCGGGCACTTCAAGAGGGAGCTGTGGAGGGCTGGCTTGCTTCCGATGGTAACATCGTGGTCCACCAGTGATGTACGAGAAGATCAGTGGATTGATTAGGCTTTCGAATGAGTCGAGGATTCTGGAACTACAGGATCGACAAAAAAAAATGGCCTCCGAAAAATGGTGCCAATGGACCTTAAACGGGCCCCCCCCGGGAAGCTCTATGTCACCAAACTCATTCACCACCGGCATAAAACCGGTGGGGTCTTGTGCCTCCCGCGGGAAGCGGGCTCTATGTCACCAAACTGATTCACCACCGGCATAAAACCGGTGGGGTCTTGTGCCTCCCGCGGCAAGCGGGGTCTATGTCACCAAACTCATTCACCACCGGCATAAAACCGGTGGGGGATTCCGGTTTACGGCGGCCCCAACCGGCCTCGCGCCGTTGGGGAGCAAAGTTTGAGAACATACCACGAAGAACCTCCCGGCATTTTGCGGCCCCAACCGGCCTCGCGCCGTTGGGGAGCAAAGTTTGAGAACAGCCCAATCTCGATATTGCAGCCTGCTACCGTCGACCCTCGGTCCGCTTTTTTTGACCGCTTCTAAGCAACAGTCATCACAAAGTAGTCGTCTTCGATCGGTCGAGGGACCGGTGCATCGGCGGGGCCGACGAGTAGCGTGAAGTCGCCGCCGCCGGCGCCGGAGGGCTTGGCGACGGCCTGTGTGGTGTGGGCCAGAGCGCGGATGCGCCGATGAGTGTCGGTGATGATCGGAAGGCCGGTGGCATCGCCGAGTTGCTCCATGGTTCGGTCCGCCTTGCGGACGGCGTCGATCAAGGCGTCGGCATCGCCATTGCGGGCGGCGTTGATGCCGACCCGGGAGCGGGAGGCCAGGGAGCGCAGGATCGCCGAGACCTGCTGTGGACTGCGGCTCAATGCGTCGGTGACGCCAGTGACGAACGAGACCGAATCTGCGCGCTGGCCGGTCCAGACGGCATCGATTCGAAGTTCGTCGGGCAATTCGATGCCGCAATCGATGACGGCCTGTTCGGTGCGAATGGCGTCGGCTGTCGCGGAGAGGCCCGAACAGTCGACGCTATCGAAGTCGCTGGATGTCGCCGATGATTTGAGATGAAAGGCCAGGGGGCCGCCGAAGGTACTGACGGCGATGTCGGCGCCACTTCCGACGCCGCCCTGGAGGCGGTGGTGGACTTCCCAGGCGAGTTCAAAGCGGCGATGCACCGAAAGTTCGGGGGCCGCAGCGGCGACGAGCGCCGATGTGGACGCCGCCGACGAGCCAATGCCCAGTTTGGTGTCTTCTCGAAAAAACTCGCCGACATCGACGGTGACGCCGTTGAAATCGACGTCCAAGCCCGCCAGTTCCCGGAGGACCCGGGCGACGAGCATCGGAAGGTGTAGGGGATCGTCGAATTCGGTACCGACGACTTCGTAGCCGTCGTGATCGTCGCGAACACGCAGGTGAACCTTGCGGTCCACAGATGTCACCAGCGCCGGCCCGCCGCCGAGTACGGCGTATTCACCGAGCAAAAATAGTTTGCCAGGTGCCGATACGGGCAGCGGGTTGGCGCTCATGAGGATACTCCGGCGTCGCGGGGTAGCCGATCAGGCGCCGACCTGCGCCGGAGCTTCATCGGATTCGAATTCGAAGGCCAATTTGTCGTCGTCACCGACGGTGACGCGGACGGTGCCACCGTCCTCCAGGCGACCAAAGAGGATCTCCTCGGCGAGTGGTCGCTTGATATTTTCCTGGATGACCCGCGACAGCGGTCGGGCGCCGAGTTTTTCGTCGTAGCCCTCGTCGGCAATCCAGTGGCGGGCTTCGTCGTCGAGGACGACTTTGACGTCGTTTTCCTGGAGCTGGAATTCCAGCTCGTCGACGAATTTGTCGACCACCCGCAAGATAACCTTGGGCGGCAGGGGATTGAAGACGACGGTGTCGTCGAGGCGGTTTCGAAACTCCGGCGAAAACGTCTTCTGGAGCGCCTTGGCGGCCTCGCCGATATCGACGCCCTTGTTGAACCCGACGACGTTTTTGCTCATCGCCTCCGCACCGGCATTGGTGGTCATAATGAGGATGACGTTGCGGAAGTCGGCTTCCCGTCCGTTGTTGTCGGTCAGTTTGGCGCTGTCCATGACCTGCAACAAGACATTGAAGATATCGGGGTGGGCCTTTTCGATTTCATCGAGCAGAAGGACGCAGTGCGGCGTCTTGCGGATCTGTTCGGTCAGCAGACCGCCTTTGTCGTAGCCCACGTAGCCGGGAGGGGCACCGATGAGGCGGCTGACGGCGTGGCGCTCCATGTACTCCGACATATCGAAGCGAAGGAAGTTGATGCCGAGGCCGGAGGCCAATTGGCGTGCGACCTCGGTCTTACCGACGCCGGTGGGGCCGGCGAAGATGAAGCTGCCGACGGGCTTGTCCGGCTTGTTGAGTCCGGCGCGGCTCATCTTGACGGCGGTGGTCACCGCCTGGATGGCGTCGTCCTGGCCGAAGACGTTGTCCTTGAGCCGGGTCTCGAGCTCCTGGAGGCGCTCTCGTTCGGTGCCCTCGACTTCAAATTCGGGAATGCGGGCGATCGAGGAGACGACCTTTTCGATGTGATCGATGTCGATATTGTCGTCGTCGAGTTGCTCGCGCCGGATGCGGTGGCGGGCGCCGGCCTCGTCGATGACGTCGATCGCCTTGTCCGGAAGGGCGCGCTCGGTGATGTGCTTGGCGGCCATCTCGGCGGCGGTGTCGATGGCTTCGTCGGAGTAGGTGACTTCGTGGAAGTCCTCGTAGTATTTGCGAAGGCCCCGCAAAATATCGCGGGTCTCGTCGATGGTCGGCTCCACGACGTCGATCTTCTGGAATCGACGGGCCAGGGCGCGATCGCGATCAAAGCTTTTGCGAAACTCCTCGTGGGTCGTCGAGCCGATGCATCGAAGGGCGCCTTCGGCGAGGGCCGGCTTGAGGATATTGGAGGCGTCCATCGTCGACCCCGAGGTGGCGCCGGCACCGACGATGGTGTGGATCTCGTCGATAAACAGAATGGCGTTTGGGCGGTCTTTGAGCGCCTGAATCACGGCCTTGAGGCGCTGTTCGAATTGGCCGCGAAATTTCGTGCCCGCCAGCAACCCACCCATATCGAGGGCCCAGATGGTGGAGTCGGCCAGGACATCGGGGACGTCGCCGTTGGCGATCTTGCGGGCCAGCCCCTCGGCGATGGCCGTTTTGCCGACGCCGGGCTCGCCGACGAAGACCGGGTTGTTTTTACGGCGGCGACACAAGACCTGGACGGTCCGTTCGAT
>CAYUPT010000398.1:0-4472 GCA_964446725.1 uncultured Bradymonadales bacterium
CCTTCGTGGTCATCTCGTTGGTCATCTTCGTGGTCTTGAATCTGGCCCCGGGTGACCCCTCTGCTCAGGCCTCTGCTGACGGCGCGGAAGCCGTCAGTCAGGATGCCCAGGAGTCGTATCGACTCTTCCAGGAGCAATTTAATCTCGACAAGCCGATCCTGTTTAACACGCGGTTTCGCCTGGAAACTGACGATATCGAGCGCAAGGTCGAGACACTTGCCGCCTATGATCGCCCCATCTGTGCCGACGAAACGGCCATGGAGTTGCTCGAGGAACAGGAAGAAGCGGCCGAAGAAGAAGCTCCGGCCCCGGAGGTCGTCGACGACGAGGCCCCCGATATCGACGAGGAGATTCCGGACCCCGACGCCATCGATGAAGATGCCGATCCCGACAAAGGAGAATGCACGCCCATCGAGGAGCGGCCGTCATCGGCGGAGTTGATCAATGCCCAGGAGACCCTGTCGGACTGGGGTGACTACGCCGTGCCGCACCTGCTGACGATTGCCCAGGAGCACGAACACCTGGATGTGCGCGTACTGGCCGCCAATCAGTTGTCGTCGAATGCCCGTCGGCCCCGCGTCGACCGCGCCGATCCCAATCCGCCGGATTACGTCCGGCAACTCAATCGCGAGATCAACCGGCACAACGATCAGATTCGCGGATGGCGCGTCCCGGCAGGTGAACTCGATGAGCGCGGCGGCGAAGTCGTCGACGAGATTCTCGAAGAGCACTGGCAGCCGTACCTCGACGAGCATCGAGACCGCTTTGAGTTTACGACCAACAAAAAAATCACCTACTTTTTTCTCGATACGCGCTTTGCCAGATACTGGGAAAACCTCCTTCCTCTGACGGGTATTACCGACTTTCAGGGACGGCCTTTCGAGGTCGGTTTCAGCCACATTGATCTGGGGCTTAGCACCGTCGATGAGCGGCCGGTCATGGAGACGATCATCGAGAAGTTGCCCTACACCATCACCATTGCCTTCTTTGCAATGTTCCTGGCCTACATCATCAGTGTCCCCATCGGGATCTGGAGTGCCTACAACCAGAATACGCGCAAAGACCAGATCATGACGGTGATCTTATTCATCCTGTACAGCCTGCCGAACTTCTTTGTGGCTGTGCTGCTGATTGAATTCTTCGCTGTCGGTCGCCCCTTTGACTGGTTCCCGGTCGGCGGCTTTATGGCCGACCAGGCAGTGGGAATGCCGGTGATGGAGCAACTGAAGTCCATTGCCTGGCATATTTTACTGCCCGTAATTTGTCTGACCTACACGTCGCTGGCGATGCTGAGTCGATATGCGCGTACGGGCATCCTCGATGTCATTCGCGCCGACTACATCCGCACCGCCCGCGCCAAGGGCCTCAGTGAATCGATGGTCATTCTAAAGCACGCGGTGCGAAACGGGATGATCCCGATTCTGACACTTCTGGGGACAGCGCTCCCATTTCTCGTCAGCGGTTCGCTGGTCATCGAGTACATCTTCGATATCCCGGGGATCGGGTTGTATCTGTACGAAAGCATCTTCATGTACGACTACAACGCGATTATGGGATGTCTGTTGATGTCGGCAGTGCTGACGCTGATCGGAATTTTGCTCTCCGATATCAGCTATGCCGTCGTCGACCCCCGGATTACGTTCGACTAAGTGATTGCGTCGATTCGCCGACGCCCCGACGTTCCAACCACAGTGATAGGCGACGATGACTTCCAATAACGAACAAGAAAAAACGACGGCCGCCGAGTACAAAACCTTCGGCGAAATCATCTGGGGCCAGTTCAAGCAGTACCGCATCAGCTATTACTGCCTGTTTGGTGTCCTGGGGCTATTCCTGATTGCAATGGTGGCCCCGCTGATTGCGATGAACGTGCCGTTGGCGATGCACGTGCCGGAAGGCGTGGGTCCGGAGCAGCTTCAGGGCTGGAGTTTCCCCTGGTTTGTGGCGCTCTTCGACCAGAACTTCTTTAATTCCGGCGTCGACATCTTCTTTAATTTTCTGCTGTTTTATACACCGGTCGCCCTGGCCGGGTGGTTTTTGGTCGGACGCAATATCAGCAGCGGCGACAAGCAGGCCTACCGCAAGCGACGCCTCTACTACACGCTCGGTGCCGGTGCGTTGGCGGCGGTGTTATTCTTCGCCATCTACGCCTATGGCTTCCGACAGCCCTACGTCGACTACCAGGCGATCGTGGAACTCGACGCCGATGTATGGGCCCTATTTCCGCTGATCGAACACTCCTATCGCGACGTCAATCTCATGGCCGTCAGCGAGGCACCGAGTCTCGAACACTGGCTGGGCACCGATCGCGAGGGCCGCGATGTCTTTACGCGAATTCTATACGGCACCCGTATTTCGCTGACCATCGGTGTCGTCGCCGTCGGGATCTACGTCTTTATCGGAATGATTCTCGGTAGTCTGGCCGGATTCTTCGGCGGAAAGACGGACGCCGCGATTTTGCGTCTTATCGAGATTGTCATCTGCTTTCCGGTCATCTTCCTTCTTCTGACGATCGCCGGATTCATCGAAGATGCCTCAGTCTTTCACATCATGGTCATCATCGGTCTGGTGGGCTGGACGCGAATCGCACGGCTGGTACGCGGCGAATTTTTACGGCTGCGCAACCAGGACTTTGTCCAGGCCGCCACAGCCCTCGGGCTGAGCCGGCGCCGCATCATCTTCGGGCACGTTTTGCCCAACGCCGTTCAGCCCGTCTACGTCGCCGCCACATTCGGTATGGCGGGCGCGATTCTCATCGAGGCGACCCTGGCCTTTCTGGGCGTCGGCCCGCAGGGCGTTCCGAGCTGGGGTCAGATTCTGACCAGCGGCCGAAACACCCAGGATATGACAATGATTCTGGCTGCCGGCGGCGCCATCTTTCTGGTAATCACCATTCTCAATCTGATCGGCGAGGGTCTACGCGACGCCACCGACCCCAAAATGAGGAAATAGCAACATGGCGAGCGACACCAAGACGGATGACGACATCATTTTGAGCATGCGGGGGTTAAAGACCCACTTCTTTACGGACGACGGCCGGGTTCCGGCCGTCGACGGGGTCAGCTTCGATATCAAAAAGGGGCGTACCCTGGGCCTGGTCGGAGAGTCCGGTTCCGGCAAATCGGTGACGTCGCTCAGCATTTTGCGGCTCATCCCCCAGCCTCCCGGCGAGATCATCGACGGCGAAATCTGGTTTGAGGGCCGCGACCTGACCGATATCTCCATCGCCGAGATGCGCAAGATCCGGGGCAACGACATCTCCATGATTTTTCAGGAGCCGATGTCGAGCCTCAACCCGGTCTTTACGGTGGGCAACCAGATTGTGGAGTCCATTCTTCTCCACCAGGACATGACCTATAAACAGGCCCGCGAATACGCCGTCGACATGCTCGACAAAGTCGGGATCCCGGCGCCGGGCGAGCGCATCGACGAGTACCCGCACCAGATGAGTGGTGGCATGAAACAGCGGGTCATGATCGCCATGGCTCTGGCCTGCAAACCCAAGTTGCTGATCGCCGACGAGCCGACGACGGCCCTGGACGTGACGATTCAGGCCCAGATTCTGGAACTTCTCAACGAGTTGCAGGAAGAGGTGGGCATGTCGATCCTGTTCATCACCCACGACCTCGGTGTGGTCGCCGAGACCTGCGATGATGTGGCGGTCATGTACGGCGGACGCGTCGCCGAGTACGGCGACGTCAACACCGTCTTCGAAGACCCCTCGCACCCCTACTCGATTGGATTGTTCAACAGCCTTCCGCAGGTCGAGACCAAGACGAAACTGCGCTCCGATGACCGGCTGTACGTCATTCCCGGAATGGTCCCCCGACCCCAGGATTTCCCGTCGGGTTGCCGGTTCCGCGACCGCTGCGAATTTGCCACCGACGAGTGCACCGAAATCCCACCGCTCGAAGAAGTCGGCGAGGGGCATACCTCGGCGTGCTGGTATTCCCGAGAAGTGCGCGCGGGCACCAAGGAACGAACCGGGGTCAGCGCCGAGGATGTGGCGGCCCCCGACGATCCCCCGAAGGCGACCGACGGTTCTCTGGAGCAACCCGCGGAATAAGCTCCCACGCGTGACCTGATGCAACGAACCACTGAGGATTTTCCATGAGTGCAACTGCCCCTGCCGAAGCCCCGGCTTCGACCGACTCCGACCGCGACGACGAGCCGCTGCTCCAGATTCGCGGCCTCAAAAAGCATTTCCCCGTCAAAAAGGGATTTTTCAACCGCGTCGTCGGGTCCGTCAAAGCCGTCGACGGTCTCAATTTCGACGTCTACCCCAACGAAACGCTGGGGCTCGTCGGCGAGTCGGGCTGCGGAAAGACGACGGCCGGTCGATCACTGCTTCGACTGCTGGAGCCGACGGACGGCGACATCATCTTCCGCGGCCAGAATATCGTCGACGCCGACACCCAGGAGATGCGCCGGCTGCGCCAGTATCTTCAGATCATTTTTCAGGATCCACAGTC
>CAYUPT010000399.1:0-4471 GCA_964446725.1 uncultured Bradymonadales bacterium
ACCGACCGACTTGTCACCTGCCTTATTGGGGCACTCGTTACGAGGAAACGGACATGAAATATTTGGCTGTGGCTTTGCTGACCATCGGCGTCATGACGATGGGCGTCGCGAATCCGGTGTTCGCCGGGGAGGTCGCTCCGGCGGCCGACGAAATTGTCATCGTTGATTTTGAGACCTTCGATGTCGATCCGGAGGTCATGGATGATTTTTACGGCCATCTTCGAAATATTCTGGCCAATGAGGAATCGACGAGCATCAGTGAGACCGGCAATGTGTCGATCGACGAGTTGCAACTCATCGCCGGTTGCGGCTCCACCGAGCCGGAGTGCCTGTCGAGTATGGAAGACTACGTCGACGGCAACCACCTGTTATTCGGCTCCGTCGAACAGAGTGGTGATATTCACATGTTCAGTCTGACCCTCTTCGACTTTGACTCCGGAGAGATCATTCGTCAGCTCGATGAAAAGACACTGCGCGGCGATGCCGCCTGGCTCGACGAGGGGCTTCCGGCGGTGTTTGAAGACCTGTTGTATGGCGATTCAGCGTCCGTGGTTGTCGACGTTCAGGGCGGACCGGATGCCGATATCCGACTCAATGGTCAATCCGTGGGAACCGGCTCGGCATCGGTCGAACAAGTCGCCCCCGGTGAGGTGGTGGTCACCGTGGTCGGCGCCGACGGAACCGAGGAACAGGAGCGATTTATTCTTCGGCACGAGGAAGAGCGACATGTCGAATTCGAACTCGGTCCCGCCATTGCCGATATCGAGGCCCCCGATGAAGCCGGTCCCTCGCTGGCGCCGGGGCTGGCACTCGGCGGTGCCGGAGTGGCCGGCGCGATTCTGGGCATGGTCGGCCAGATTCAGTTGACCAGTGCCAACGCCGAAGCTGCTTCGCTTATCGACGGCCGCCCTGCCGTCCAACAAAATGAGCGAGATCAATTGCAGCAACTCGAGGGCGATATGGCGACGGCCAATACCATGCGCTGGATCGGATTTGGCGCCGGGGCCGCGGGACTGGCAGGCGGAGGATTCCTCATCTATCAGGCGCTTTCCGCCGATACCGACTCCGCTGGCTCCGATGACGGTATGGCCACCCAATTTGACGTCGGCGCCTCGCCGGACGGATTCAACGCCGGATTTCGCATGCAGTTTTAAAAAAACTCCGGTTGCCCACGGACTCGATGCCGCGCTCGTGCCCTGGCAGGCCCGAGCGCGGCATTTTTTTATCTCTCGCACAATGGGTGACCTCCCTACCTATGGGCAAGTCCGGCCCTCCGAGACGTCCCCGCCCTGCGCCTGGTGGGTGGTCCCGTATGGATGGCGACCCCCTAGCCCGGGCGGGAGTCAAACGAATGAAGCCCCGACCGGCGTCTGCCGGCGGGGCTTCTGTGTTGCTATACCAATTGGCGGGTCCGGTGCGGATTTCTCCACACCGTCAAAGTGAACTACTCGATGTTGGAGAGTGCGAAGTTGGAGATGACGAAGATGACCGTCTCATCATCACCGATTTCATGCTCATCGACGTAGTACTCGAAGGTCTCTTTGAAGTCTTCATTGCCCTGTCGAGCCACAAACCACGCCGCAATTCGACCGGCCGTCTCATCGGTGTAGTCGCGAACGACCTGTTCCAACGTCGCCAGCGCTTCGTCGTCATCTTCTTCGTCCATCATCAAATTGACCAGCGCCGTGCGCACCTCTTCTTCGATGTCATCGGAGGTCACCAGGTCGCGGACCATCGGATACAGGCGGTCGCGGTGGGTGATGACGTCATTGAGGCCCACGGAGTGGACGCGGCTGGTGGTATGGGTCAGCAGGCCGCGATACAGCGACTGGGCGGCATCGTCGGTCAACTCATGGGGATCGAGGTACTCGGCAAAGCCCTCCGGAGGGTTTCGAAGTGCCGAGCTCATCAGCGACTGCGCCCGATCGGCATCGATACTCAGCAATGTGAGAAATGCATTCCAGGCGATTTCGGAGTCGCGGTCGCGGGCGAGCATCGTCAGCGACGACGTCGTCGCCGGAAGCCCGATTTCGGCACGAGCCTCCACAATCGCCATGCGTACCTCCGGGTCATTGTCGGTGGCCATAAATCTCAAGATGTTGGCGGCCATCTCATCGCGGATCTGACCGATGGAGTCGATGAGTGCCAATTTGACCTCCTGGTCGGATTCGGTCTGGAGCGCCGAACGCATCTGAGAGAGGGTATCCGGGTCCGCCAGGTGGCCGAGGCCGCGCGCCGAATACAGACGCACATCGGAACGCCCCTCGGTGAGCCCGCGGGCATACAACTCGGTGACCTCCGAACGGCCGGTTCGGCCCATCGATCGCAATGCGGCGATGCGGTCCTCGAAGTCTGTGCTCGAGAATTTCTCTCGAAGGTCGGTGTACAAATCATTATCGGCGTCCGTGGCTGCCAGTTCGTGCAGCAATTGCCACTCATCGATGCGTTCTTCGGCGTCGGGGGCCATCTCGACGTCGGTGATCATGGGGCGGATATCATCGATATCGGCCTGAGCATCGTATTCGACAAGTAACTCCAGTGTCTCTACGCGCTCGTCGGACTCCATCGTCGACAGCTGGTCGAGAAAAAAGTCAAAGCCCTCCTGTTGTTCGTAGCGAACGAGTTGGCGAGCCGCCTGCTGGCGGATCTCGTCGTCGCTGTCCTCGAGTCGCGGCCGGAGCAGATCCGACACTTCCGAGCGCAATTCCGGATAGGTGGCAACAGCTTCCGCGATCTCCAGGGCCTGGCGTCGGATATCGGCGTCGCGATGATTTCCGAGTTCTTCGGCCACTTCGATGGTCGCCGGCCCGGCAACGTCGAGAACGACGTCCAGTGCTGCGCTGCGCACCGCCGGATCGCCGTCGGTCAGTCGATCGGTTAACTGGTCGTTGAGATCGCCGGTGCGAGTGGCGAGAAATTCCAGGATCTCCGTTCGCTGTTCGTCGTCGGCGTCTTGAAGTGCGGCGTCGGCGACCGAGCCCAGTTGGTCCTTCGTGAGATATCCGGCCAATTCGATCAGCGTATCGTGTGGACTGGAGGCCTCGTTGACTTGCTGGGCCGTAAATTCCGTGCCGTCACCGTTGCCGGCCAATATCAGACCCGCCCCGGCGCCCAGCCGCTCTTCGGGGCCGTCGGCGGAACGAAAATCGTCGAGAATTTCGCGCTGATCACTGGTACCGATGTATCCAATCGTAACCAGTGCTGCGGCCTGCAGATCGGGATCGGCGTGTTCAGTCAATTCCCCGGCGAGCTCCCGGGCGTCGTCCTGGGCTTCGGACGCCGCAACCACAGCGCTGCTGCTGGCCAACAGGGCTGCGAATAAAAAAACAACGGAGTGAGACCACTTCATGAAACATTCCTCGGGTTCAGGGGCGCCAACGGCGGTGCAAATCGATCGCCGGTAATTCAGGCGTTCCCGAAATATTCATCCATTCGGGAGTCGATTCTCTGCTCTACTTTTCCTTTGAACGGACGGGCAAATAATTTGAGGTCGATATCGATGGCGACTTCGGTGTCCGTGACTCGAAATTCGCCGCTAAATCCCTTGCCGGTGACCTTGGCTTTGCTCTTGTCGTTATTCCAGTCGATGTCGTTGACGATCGACGAAAATTCGTCGCGCACATCGTTGACGACTTCTTCGACCTTCTGTTTGGCCTGGTCTTGATTCATGCCATGCTCACGGCGAACGGAAATATCAGCCATGGGAATATCCTCGGGGTAAAAGAAAGGAGTAATCGCGTCGGCCCTGGGTCATCACTTACTTGTCGAAGCTGGCCGTTTTGCGTTGCTGGAACGGTATCAACGGGCGCAAAGCAGTGTCAACAAACGGGGGGGCTCGATGTACGACATCCCGCTGTCGGTGCGATGCGTCGAATCGAAGATGTCGAAAACTTGTCGTCCTCCGATGCCGATGGTACTCTCACCATAGATTCCTTTTGATGCGATTGAAGTAAACCCAGCTGGCGAGGTTTGTATGAGCAGGCCGACGACGAAGATGGTAGTCCTCGGTGCCGCGGCTGCCCTGACGTTATCTTCGACGACAGTCACCGCCCAGGATATTCAAAGATTTGACGATCAAGTCGAATCCGATGATGGCGGCGGCAACGTCGTGTTGCCCGGCGCACCGGCGCCGGAGCAACAGCAGGAGCAACCTGCGCAACAGCCCGCCGACGACACCGATGGCGACGATTCCGAGGAGTCGGGAGCGGTCGGGTCGTACCGCATCAGCGTTCACAACAGTCCCCGGGGAGGTTCCGACCGAGACGGTGGGGCCGATTCGCTTCTCTCCGACGATCATACCGAGCTGTACCAGGGGATTATCCCCGGAGAACGCGATGCAGTCGATCACATGCAGTCGGCGCGCGAGGCCGCCGAAAGTGGTTCCAATCAGATCACCTGGGTCGGCTTCAAACCCGAAGACGATCGCACCCGGGTTTTCTTCCAGTCCCCTCGCCCGGTGGAATACCAGATT
>CAYUPT010000400.1:0-4464 GCA_964446725.1 uncultured Bradymonadales bacterium
CGACGACGAGAGGACTGAACGCATCTCCGTCGAGGGTCACCCACGTTCCGGGGTCTTCGTTGCATACGAAGGACGGGTCCGTCGCCAGGTCGTCGGTGTCACCACCCATCTGCGGCTCCGGGCCGGTGACTTCCTCCGAACAGGAAAATAGGACCAAACAGCAGGCGATTAAACAACACAATCTTCGACGCATGAACACTCCTCGACGATGACCGATTCGATGCTGCTTCTGAAACTTTTTCCCGGTCCATGCTCGAGCGTCTGCCGAGCCCGGGGGGAACCACGGCTTCTTTCCGTGCCTTCACTCTTGTACTCGTAGAGACCGACGACTTTTGTGCATTGCGTTTGAAAAGTTTTGTATAGATCGGAATGAGATCGGTACCTGTGCCGGGGGAGAGGTGCTGGGCACAGAGGAGGTGTGGCAGTTACTCGCAGATGGCTCCGTCGGAGCTGTCGATGCTGTCCAGGTCGCACAATTGGCGGCGGATGGCGTCTGCTGCGGGGTCGTCGGGCCATCGGTCGATAAAGCGGTGCAGGTAATCGGCGGCCCGGTGCGGTTCGTCCAGGTTGCGAAGATGGATACGGGCCAACTCGAGGAGTATGTCGGCGTGGGCGCGCTCGCCTGCGGCGGTGTCGTCGAGGGCTCGTGTCAGCAGGTCGACAGCCCGCCGGTATTCTCCGTCCTGGATGGCGTGGAGTGCCTTCCCGTGGAGTTCGCGCGGGGAATAATGGGGTTCGGTATCGCCGGCGTCGTGTTCGCGTTCACCGCCGTCGATGTCGTCGGCGTCCTGGGAGTCCGGAGATGACGGTGGTTCGTCGGATCCTTGCGGGACCGCTGGTTCTGGAGGACCGGCGTCGCGGGCGTCGGCGATGTCGCGGGCCGTCTGTTGGGCCCGTGAAGCCACCGGCAACTGTTGTGCTTCGAGTCGGGCTGCGGCCTCCATCTGATCGCGGATCGCACGGCGATGGGCGTCGAGGTCGATATGGCGCTCGACATGGGCGTAGGACGCCTCCCGGAGGCGCCCGCGCTGGTCACCGTCCATAAATTCTCCGGACTCCAGTCGTTGCACACTGCCGTCCGGTGCCGCGACTTCCACGGCGCCATCGAATACCGCAACCTGCAGCCGGTCGTCGTCGATATCGACGGAAAAGACGGTGCCGATGACCGAGATGGTGTGATGGCCGGCTCGCACTGAAAACTCGGCGCCCGGTTCCGGTGTAAATTCGACGAGCATGCTTCCCCGGGTCAACTCGACGGTGCTCTCGTCATCGGCGTCGAAGTCGTATTCGATATCGTCGCTTCCGAATAGCCGCAGTGACGACAGCGTCGTCGACAGCGGTTCCAGCTGTGCCAGGGGCTGATCGGGCGTCGCCGGAGCTTCTTCTTTTGCGGTATTTTGATTTGCATCACCGGTCGTCGCGACTCGATGGTCGGAGTGCTCATCGTCGGTCGACAACGTATCCGTCGATACGGCCCACATGCCGATGAGGGCTGCGCAGGCGGCTGCGGCACCGACGAGAGCCCACCGTTGAGGTCGGCTATCCGCTGTGGCGTCGTCGTTTGCGCCGTCGTCGTGTGGCTCCGGAGCCGAAGTCGATTGCGGGCCGTTTTGGCTGGCAGCATCCAAAGGGGTAGCCTTGTGCGACGGCGGCCCTTCGTTGCTGCTTCGCCGCTCGGTTTGACCTTCGATGCGTTCGAAAAGCGCGTCGGCATCGAAGCTCGCCCATTCGTCGTCGCCGGTATCCCGGGCGGCATCAAACATCTCGTCAAGACGGGAACGACCGGGACTCGACTCATCCAACGAGCCCGACTCGTCGAGACTCAAATGGATGCGCTCGAAGAGTTCGTCGGCATCGATGTCGGCAAATTCCCGGGCGTCATCTCGGGCGCTGTCGAACATCTCACCGGTTCGGTCGACGAGTTGCCGACATTGCCGGCAGTCTCGCAGGTGCTCGTCGACCCCGGCTCGTTTTAGATTCGACAACTCATCGCGTTGAATCTCAAATAGCAGGGTCCGGAGGTCTTCACATCGAAGTTGTTCACTCATGGACCTTCTCCGGTGTGGGGTCGGTGGTCGACATCGTCTGTTCGATGATCTTCGCCAGTTGTTTTCGACCTCGACGCACGCGAGAGCCGATGGTGTTGATCGAGGTGTCCGTCCGGTCCGCGATCTCCTGGAGGGTGTGGCCTTCAATCTCGTACATGATGACCGCCTCGCGCTGTTTATCGGAGAGGCAATCCATGGCCGAATACAGCACGCGCACCTTTTCTCGGGCTGCCAGCTTTTTCCACTGACTGGTCGGTTCCCGAAGGGTCTGGAGGGTGACGAAGTCGACGGATTTCGGTGACGATCGCACATGCGAAATCGCCACGTTTCTCGTCACCCGGTACACCCAGCCTTCGAAGGTGTCGTAATCGGAGACGTTGTCCAGGCTTTTGTGCAATTCGACAAAGGCCTCCTGAACCACGTCTTCGACTTCCGGACAGGGGCCGAGGTAGCGACCGACGGTGCGCGTCACCTGGTCGAGATACCGGTCGTAGAGTGTGCGAAAGGCCTCCATATCCCCGTCGGCGGCGGCCTGTACGAGTTGGGCTTCTCGATCGCTCATGGGATCAAAACCTCCATTGAACGCCCAGCAACAAATCCAGATCGAAATGACCGAGATCGACGATCAGGCGCTGTTCATCGTGCAGTCGGCGTCGGCTCGGACTCATTGCGGCCGTGGCATCGAGCCGCAACGCCAGGCCATCGAGTACGGAGTACGAGGCACCGACGGTCATGACGGCCGACCAGCGCGCCAGTGTGTCGCGCCACGACGAATCGCGCTCGCTGCCCACGGTGGCCGGTGTGTCCACGGAGTGTTCCTCACCGCGTTGATCCCGGCCGGGATTGGTGAGTTCAGTGGCCGATATCTGCGATATGGTGGCTCGCAGCCCGCCGGAAATATTCCACTGCAGGTCGGGACCGATGGGGTGGACGTAGCCCGCCGTCAAATCCAACGACCACGGTCGGTAGCTGTAGCGAGTTCCGCCGGACTCGGTGCGGACTGCGCTCAGCGGCACCCGGCCGATGAGCCCGAGTTGGAGCCAGGGACGCGGGCGCCATCCAGCCTTGGCCCGAAGCGCTGCAAACACTGCTTCGGCAGAGGGAATCGATGTCGCCCCGGCCATGATTTCTGCGTTGAATCGACGCCTGGTCGGAGCGGAGGATTGCCGGGGCGTGGTGTCGGTTATCGCGTCGTTTGACGTGTCGGCCACGGCCGTTTCAACAATCGCCATCCCACGGGAGACCGCGGCATTGATCTCCGAGGGCTCTTGTTCTTGAAGATCGTCTTGTTGTCGGGACGCGGTCTTGGAACCATTGGAACCGTCGATGATCCAGGCCAGGCGGTTGGCCCCGGAGGCGATTTCGACGGAGTCCGCATCATTGGCCACAACCACGCTGTAGGAATCATCGCTTTCGTTCAGACGGATCTCACAGGAGTCCTGGTCGGTCTCCCGGAGGCGCATTGTCGCCTGCGCGCTCTGGTCTTCGTTCGTCGGTGTTGCGAATAACGGCGCTTCCGTGCGCAGACGCAACTCCTCGACAAATTGGTCGGTCAATTCCGCGGGGCAGGTCGCTGCATCGTAATCGATGGCGATCGCCGGTGGTTCATCGGCAACGGCAGTGAGTAATCCCACATTGGCAACGACCATGAATGCGATCGCTGCGCTGGCGGCCCGCCACACCGAGTTGTGCTTTCGAGTCTCCATAACAAGCCACGGCACAGAGAATGGTTGAGCAGACATCGGGAGTCTATCACACCCCGGACCACTCTACTCATTGATGTACTCGCAGTTCAGCATCGTTTTTGTGCATCGTCGAGTACAAAAGAGGATGGCCGGCGGTCTGCGATCGGCTCGGTATATTCAGGCTGGAAGGAGTCTAGACGATACTGAAGGTGGAGATAAACGCCGCAATTGCGCCGGCGACAGTGGCGATGACGTAGGTCAACGCCAGCCGGCGGGACTCCGAGACCAGGGCCACCGTCTCGGTACAGAAACTCGAAAATGTGGTGTAGGCCCCGCAAAAGCCGACGCCGGCAAAGAGCATGATCGGAGCGTCGACCAGACTCGTCATATCGGGCTCCAGCAGCGCGACGACTGCCCCGAGCAGGGCGCTTCCCGTGATATTGACGAAGAGAGTTGGCAGGGGAAAAGAGGCGTTGGGCCTCGCCAATGCGCCAATACGGGAAATCCAGTATCGGGCGATGGCGCCCAGGGCGCCGCCGGCACAGACCAAAAGCACGTCACCGAACGTCATTGTCGCCTCCCGAATCTCCGACCGATGCGAATGCCCAGCCAGGCCAGGACGAGTCCGAAGACCAGCGACACTCCGACGTAGCCGACAGCCCAGGTCGGCGCCTGATAGACGGCGACGACAAATGTGTCCGAGGCCAATGTCGACATGGTGGTGTAGCCAC
>CAYUPT010000401.1:0-4451 GCA_964446725.1 uncultured Bradymonadales bacterium
CGCACTTCCAGAACAACGGTGCGACTGGTTCGGGTCTGCGCTACGGCGATCGCCGTATTCAGAAGTTCAGAGCCGATACCCTGTCGACGATGAGCGGGGTCGACGACAATTTCGACGATCTGTAGCTCGTCGAGGACGCGCCACATCACCAGTGCCGCAACCAGTCGGTCCGACTGCTCTTCGACGACCCACACCGTGGACTGGCGTCGATTCAGCTCGCGCCTCCAACCGTCGACGCCCCACGCCTCGTCTCGTGCGCATTCCTGGAGGTCTGCGAGTCGTTCGACGTCGCCGACATCGGCGGCTCGGATCCCGGCGTCTGAGGTGTCGGCCCTATTGCGGCTCCGTTCGTCCAACGGCTCAGGCCCCCGTCAGATAGCGCAATCGCTTCCACAACTTCTTTCGGCCCATATCCTGAGTGCTGGAAAATAGAATGAGCTGACCGGGATCGGTTTCGATATCCTTCGCCAATTCGCGGCGGCGCTGGAGCCGCTCGTTTTTTCCGAATTTATCGGCCTTGGTGAACACGAGAATGGGCTGAATTTGAAAGTGCGGAGCGGCCATGATCAACTCGAAGTCGTCTTCTTCGACGCCGCGCCGCAGGTCCATGACGACGACCATGGCCTTGAGATTGGGTCGGCTGCCCAGATAGCCCTCGATCATGGGCCCCCAGGAATCCTTGACGTCGTCCGGAACATCGGCGTAGCCGTAGCCGGGAAGATCGACGAAATACATGTCGTCGTTGACATTAAAGAAGTTGACGGTCTGGGTCCGCCCCGGTTTTTTGCTGGTGCGCACCAGCTTTTTTCGATGAAGCAAGGTATTGATCAGACTGGACTTGCCGACATTGCTTCGGCCGCCGAATGCGATCTCCGGGCGGTCCGGCGCCGGGTAGTCCTCGGGGTTGACAGCACTGGTGACGAATTCTGCGGTGTGAACCTGGAGTGTCATGGCGAATCCTGAATGCGAGAAAACCAAGTGATGAAGGCCCCCTATCGAATGGGGGCTTCAGTGAAAATCGCGGAGTGCGGCGCCACCGTCTACAGCAGTGGCAGACTCGCTCCCGGAGCGGTCACGCCACCGGCGCCAATCGCCAGCACCCACAACAGGACGCTGAGCACAATGGCCGGTCCGTAGGTCCTGAGAAAGGCGACGGGCGCGGCGTCTTCTCTTCGCCATCCGACCATCAGTATGGCGAGCCCGAAACATAACAGCCCCAGGCCCAGCCACTCCATGGGCCCGAGCATGGCGAAGGTCCCGAAGCGCTCCCAGGACAATACGAGGCCCAGCACCCAACCCATGGCCCCGAACAAAAGACTGCGCACGAAGAGATCTCTTCCGGCGAGCGCTCCGGGAGTCGATATGGATTGATCTCCGGAGGCCTCCTGGTGACCTCCGTGGAGTATCAGCACAATGGCGGTCACCGAAAGGACGGCGGCAATGGCGAAGGCCATGACCTCCGGAGCCATTCCACCGATGCTGATGGCGGCATCGGAGTCGACCTCGAAGGAGCCCAGGCCCGCGAGCCACTCGGGAAGATCCATTGACGCCAGCCATCGGCCGGCGACCTCTTCGTAGCCAGCGGCATCGGGTAATGAGACACCGTCGCTGTCGCGCCCCACCCCGGCGATGGTCAACGCTCCTGTCACGGACGCCAGAAAGGCGCCAAACCAGCCAAAGAGCGATACTTTCCGCCGTCGTATCACCGCGCCGATCACACCGACGGACGCCATGACACCGACCACCGCCGCAATGACCCCGAGTTCGGTCCCGGAAGCGACTGCCGGAATCTGGACACCGTCGGCGGCTTCGATGGCCGAAATACTCCAGACGACCGGTTCTCCATTGGCGATCAGGGGAATGCTCAAGCCCTCACCGGTGATCTGACCGCGCTGCCAGGCGGCGACGACGACGGCGCCGACCACCGACCAGACAGCCAATCCTACAGTGACCATGCCGCCTGTAGAACCGGTTTCGCGACTCTCCTCGGCGAGAACGCCGGCCCCGATAAGCCCGACGGCCATGGCGAGCCAACTGCCGATCTGGGCGGTCCAAAGTACGGGCTCGAGCTCTGCCGAGGGCGCCCACTGCGGTAGCCCGAAGGCAATCGCACTTCCCAGCCCCACTGCCAGTGGTATCGCAGTGGCAGCGATAGCGGCCCGATGTTCGGCACCGCACTCCAGGCGCGTCGGCATCCCAATAGCCGCCACCAAACCCGCCAGAATAATAATCCCGCCGGCCGTTGAGCCGAAGACCAGCGCCAGCCCCAGCGCCGCAATTGCCGTCAACTGTCCGGCACTTCCGACAATGATCGTCGCCGGCGATGCCGCATTTGTCCCCCTGTGGAATGGTGCCTCGATGCGATTGAGACTCCACAGATCGACGGCGCCGTCGTCGCGCCTGCGCACCAGGCGTTCCGGAAATGCAAAGAGAATCAGCCAGCCGATCACAAATAGTGCCATACCGAGACCGGCGGGCCACACCGAACGGGCGGAGGTGACCGTCATCACCGGCGATGGAAAACTCTGGACGGCGTCGAGTTGAAAGGATTCGCCGACATAGGGGGTCTCATCGACCAAATCACCGCCTCGCTCAAAGACCCAGAAGCGCTGTCCGTCGTCGTCTTCTAATTGGACCGCCGGTCCCATCACGCCGAGGGGATAGCCCTGTGACAGCGCCGCCGCCCGACCGTCGCGGGCGCCGATGCCGGCGACCAGGGTGAAGACATCGAGATAGTCGTCGCGAATATCGACGATGCGAAACTGGGGTCCGTCGACCGAAAGCTGAATCGTATCGCCGACGAGCCCCGAATCCGGGCGTGTGCCCTCTTCGGGACTCGACAACAGAGCCCGGCGCGTCTGCGAATTTTGACTCAACCCCGAGAACACAAAGCGCTTACCCTCCACATCGAGGCTCTGGCCGGGAACGAATTTTTGCAGCGACTCCGGCTCCGGCCGATCGATATGGCTGTCGGGCCTGGAGAACTGCACCCAGACTTCCGGCGTCCCGTCCTCCAGATCCACAAAATGGGCGGTGGTCCGCATCGGCAACATCACCTCGACGTCGCGCGCGCCCTGCGAGACCTCAACACTCTCCGCCGACTCTCCAAGCGGCAAGACCAGTTGCCCGGCCGGCATATTCTGATGGGCACTCAACCAAGAGCCCACAATCAGCGTCGACCCCAGCAACAGGGCCGCCGCGCCGGCAGTTATAAATAGCGACCGACGCGAATCGCCGTCGACATCGGCCTCCACGACCCGATCGGGAGTCGAGAACCCACGCCATCGCCGCCACAACATGCCGGCGAGCCCGACGACACCGATGACCACCAACGCCGCCAGCCCACGGGCGATATCGGGGACCGCTCGCGGCTGCGACCAGTCCTGATCAGCGGCCAGATTCATCGGATCGAGTCCCACCATCGCCGCGCAGACCACGCCGGCCAACAGCCACACCACGGCCACGGCGTTGCGATGCGTCAATACATCGAATAGACGTCGCAGCGCCGATGGACTCCGCCCCCGTCGTCTTCGCTTCGATACTCGACGTCGTGGCCTTGGCATGACTTCCCTGTGGGTGATAAGTGTTGCGAACTACGGAGCGGTCAACAAATTCGTCGGCGGGTATCCACCGGGCATTGGACACTGATTTTGCGACGCCACCATCTCAGTTGACTGGGTCCACCGGCGGACGGTGACGAAACTCGTCGCAGCGCTAATGGCGACGGGAAGGCCTCGACATGCTCCCGAAACCGGAGGATCCGACCCGAATGGGTTCATCGCCGAACCCTTCGGAGGCGCCAAGCAAAATTCCTAGTACGAGGATCAACAAAGTGTCAACGACTCAACCGGGTTGTATCGTAGGTCTGACCGGAGGGATTGCCACTGGAAAATCGACGGTGGCCGATATTTTCCGCGAATTGGGTGTCGTCGTCATTGACGCCGACGACCTGTCGCGGCACATCGTCGAACCCGGCAAGCCGGCCCTGGAGGATATCGTCGACGCCTTTGGTTCCGAAGTGCTGGCCGACGACGGGACATTAGATCGTACCCGACTCGGCGAGAAAATATTCCAGGACGACGATGCCCGGCGCCGCCTGGAGGCCATTACGCACCCCCGGATTGCGGAGGCGATGCTCGATCGCGCCAAACGGGCCTTCGAGGCCGGAGACTCCTGGGTCATCTACGACGCCGCCCTGCTCGTCGAATCGGGCACCCACGAGATGCTCGACGCACTGATTGTCGTCGATTGCTCCGTGGACACTCAGCGCCAACGACTCCAGCGCCGCGATGGACTCGACGACGGCGAAATCGACGACCGACTCGACGCCCAGATGCCACTCGACGAAAAGAGGCGCGCCGCCGATTACGTCATCGACAACGATGGCTCCCTCGACGATACAAGCGACCAGGTCCAGACACTCAAAGAACGCATCGACGTTCTTATCGACA
>CAYUPT010000402.1:0-4450 GCA_964446725.1 uncultured Bradymonadales bacterium
GCTTTCCATCCGCCAGATGGTCCTCGGGTGTGTCCTCACAGCCGGCGGCCGCGACGGCAACTACCATCAGGGCCACGAACAGCCCGGCCGTTGTCCGCTGCCAGAATCGATGGATCATCAATGACTCCACATCTATAGAGGGATACCGAGCGCCGGGCGCTCCGTGCGATCGCAAATGGATGCGGGAGTGGAAATGAAGCCCGTACGCGGTGCTGTTTATATCGAGCGCTGCAGCCGGTGACAAGCACGTCGCGCGGCGCCATCGGGGTTGTTGCAACACCATCATCGACGCCGTGCATTCCCTGCCGACGACCCGGTCACCGTCGCAGCGCTGCCACAGCCGACGACCGCCGCGCCCGACTGGCCGGGCAGTGGACCATCGATGCAATTGACAGCACCCGCCGAGGTGTCTACCTTGCCATCGACCTGACCTTCGGGCGCCTACGATGCGCGACACGGCACAAGCGCTCACGCCCGTCTTCCTCCCTTGTTATCCGGGTGAACCGCGACGCGATCTGTCGCGACGATGACCCCGGCACCGGTGCATCGACGGCCGAATTGTGCCGTCTCGACGAATACACGAGTGCGTTCAACCCCGATTGGAACCAAGAGGATGTGACCCATGGCCATGTTCGACGTAGTCGCGGAAGGCTTTCGCGACGTCCGCAGGCGCTTCGAAGGCAAACGCGAAATCACCGAAGACAACATCGAGGATGCTCTCAAAGACATCCGCATGAGCCTCTTGGAGGCCGATGTCAACTTTCGGATCGCCAAGCAATTTATCAAGCGCGTCAAAGAAAAGGCCCTCGGCGAAGTCGTCAAAGTCAAAGCCAAGGGCGGCGACGAGGGCAAAGTCGAGGTCTCGCCCGGGGACCACTTCATCCGGATCTGCCACGACGAACTCGAAGCGTTGATGGGCCCCGTCGACAACTCGATTGTCTTTTCGGAGTCCGAAGACCAGCCGACGATCATCATGATGGTCGGCCTGCAGGGTTCGGGTAAGACGACGACCACCGCCAAGCTGGCGAAGTTTTTGATGGACCAGCACGACAAGGACCCGATGCTCGTCGGTGCCGACGTCTACCGCCCGGCGGCGATCCAACAACTCCGGGTGCTGGGCGAAGAACTCGACGTTCCGGTCCACGCCGTCGAAGGCGGCGACCCCGTCGAGGTCTGCAACGATGCACTGGATGAAGCCAAACACCGCGACCGCGATGTCGTCATCTTCGATACCGCCGGTCGCCTGGCCGTCGACGATGTGCTCATGGAGGAGCTCGAACAGATCATCGGCACCACCTCGCCGCACAACATCTTTCTTATCGCCGATGCCATGATCGGTCAGGATGCCGTCAACACCGCCAAGGAGTTCAACAGTCGACTCGAACTGGACGGCTTTATCATGACCAAGCTCGACGGCGACGCCCGAGGCGGCGCCGCCCTGTCGATCAAAGAGGTCACCGGCAAGCCCATCAAATTTATCGGTGTCGGCGAAAAAGTCGACGACCTGGAGGTCTTTCGCCCCGAGGGATTGGCGAATCGAATCCTCGGATTCGGCGATGTCATGGGCCTGATGAACCGCTTTGAGCGGTCGCTGTCCGAAGAGGAAGCCGAGCAGGCCGAAGAAGACGCCATGCGGATGCTGTCCGGCGACTTCGACTTCAATGACTTCTACAATCAGCTCGAACAGATCTCGAAGATGGGTTCGATGAACGAGCTGATGGAGATGATGCCCTTTTTCGGCGGAGGAATGCCGGAGACGCCCGACGTCGACGACAGCGAATTGGGCCGAATCCGAGCCATCATTCAGTCGATGACCGAAAAGGAGCGCACCGACCCCGATGTGCTGACCCGCCAGCCCAACCGGGTCCGGCGCATCGCCCGCGGGTCCGGAACCCAGCAAGAGAAGGTCGAACAGGTCATCCAGCAGTTCAATATGATGCGCAATATGATGCAGCAATTCGGCGATATGGATGGCGGAGGCGGCCTGCTCAGCAAGATTCCGGGCATGGATAAGCTCAGCCAGCTCAAGAATATGAAAGACATGGATATGGAGTCGCTGATGGGCGATATGCTCGGTGGCGACTCCGGCGGCGGTGGCGGAGGCGGCCTTCCGGGCCTGGGCGGTGGCGGAGCGAATCTCCCGCCGGGCTACACCCCTCCCGGCGGTCAGCGCCAGGGCAAGCAGTCGAACTCCAAGTCGATGTCGCGCAAAAAGAAAAAGCGCAAACGCCGCAAGGTCAAAAAGGCCCGTCGCCGGCGCAAACGCAAGCGGCGACGCAAAAAGAAGGACGACGGCGACAACAACAGTGACGAGTAATCCGAACGGGCCACGCCGTGAGCGCCACACAACGAAGCTGTAACTACCACGACGATGTCCCCGCCATTGCCGTGTGCACGAAGTGCGGCGAGGATATCTGCGGGCGCTGCCACGGCGCAGACGGCCACGGCCTGGCCGTCTGCGCCTGCTGTCGGCGCGACGCCGGCCCACCGACCGTGCCCTGGGAATCGGCACAGCAGGCAGCGACGGCCTCCGGCTTTATTCAGACCGTGCTCGTCGCCCTGACCGATCCCCGCCACTTCTTTCGGCGCTTTCGCCATCACGCCCATTCATGGGCCATGCCGGCGGTATTCGCAATCATCTGTATCCTCATCGGCACCGTCGTCGACACCCTGTGGCGAAAGGCGTTTTCCGCGGAGTACGCCGAACCGCTCCACGACTACAGCGAACAATTCGGACTGAGCGTCGAGGTCGTCGAACTCCTCCAGTTTGCGGCGATCGCGCCGGGGGCGGTAGTCATCTACTTTGCCCACACCGCCCTGGTGTATCTGGCCCTTCAGGCCTTTGGCATCGACGATGCTCAGTGGCCCAAGGTGGCCCGGATCACGGGCTACGCCATGGCCTCCTACCTACTGCTCGTCTTCCCGCCGATCGGTGAGTTCCCACTGGGTCAATTTTTGATGATTCTGTGGCTATTCAACCTGGAAGTCGGGGCCCTGCGCTCGCTTTTTGGACTCGGCTTCTGGAAGTCCATCGGTGTGATTTTGCCGCCGTTTCTGGTCTTTGTACTCCTCATTGGCTGACGGTGCCCGGCGGCCGACTATCGCCGAAGCGCTACTACCGGATCTGGGCGGCCACAAAGGTCAATTCCCGGTATTGCTCCATCCCGGGCGGCACCGGAACATCCGGCGGCTGAGCCCCGCGATAGACGATATCGCTACAGCGGGCCTCGCGCCGACAACAGGCCCCGAAGACGGACTCCAATTCATCGGCGCCGATATGCCGACTGGACGCCCCCAGCCCGATGATGCCACCGGAGTCGACGAGACGCATCAACTGGACGACCAGCGACTCGTAGGTCGACAGCGCCCGGGAGACGTTTCGCTCGCGGACCGCCAGATTGGGTGGATCGACAACGGCAATATCGAACTCGAGATTTCGATCGTATGCAGAACGCAGAAAATCGCCGAGATCGGCGTTTACAGTGTCGACAACGCCGGCGATTCCATTGGCACGAGCGGTGGCCTCGATGCCGGAAAGCGCCACCTTCGAGGCCTCGACGCAGGTCACCGACGCCGCGTCGCGAAGGCCTGCACACAACCCGAAGCCACCGGTGTAGGAAAATCCATCGAGTACGCGCCGTCCACGGCACCGCTCGGCAACCCAACGCCGATGAGGACGCATGGTGGCGTCGAAACCAGTTTTCTGAAACTCGCCGAGATCGGAGGCGAAGCGAATTCCGTTTTCTCGAAACTCGATCGGTCCCGCAGGTTGTTCGGTATACCACCGGACTTCCCGATCAAAGCCCTCGCGTCGCCGCCAGGAACGCGGCAACATCACCTCGGCGATATGCCAGGGTCCTCCGCCCTCTTCTTTCAGGACCTGTCGCATGGCGTCGACCAACAGCTGGCGCCGATGGACCAGCGCCCGCGTCATCAGATGAAATAAGACGAGATGGCCCCGGCGCTCGACCGTTGCTCCCGGAAGGCCGTCGCCGGCGCCGTTGATCAGCCGGTAGGCATCGGTCTGGTCGGAGGGCAGACCCAACCTACGCCTTCGCTCCACGGCAGAGGCGATACGCCGGCGGAAAAACGATCGATTCAGCGGCTCCAGCGCCGGATGGCTCGTGCGCCGGTGGACCCGGACCCGGATATGGCTGTCCGGAGAGTAAAACCCGTGGCCGAGCACGCGGCCGTCGCCGTCGCGAATCAGGACCTGGTCGCAGTCGTCACCGACGTTGTTGGTCTTCTCGATACTGCCGGAGTATATCCAGGGATGACCCCGAAGGACGGGCCCGACACTGGCCTGTGCAAGGTAGACGGTGGGTTCACTGGACATGCTGGACCTCCCGGGGAGACAACGCCGACTCGACGTCGAGCTAAACGACGGAGTCAAAGTTCGACAGCAGAGGTCACAGACCAAACGATTGAGCCCCAAGAACCACAAAAAGCT
>CAYUPT010000403.1:0-4435 GCA_964446725.1 uncultured Bradymonadales bacterium
GGCCGCGAATTACATCAGCAGCCCAATTTCATCCCTCACTTTTTCGATCGCCGCGAAAAGCGGCGCTTCAAAGAGGGTCAGGTCCTGACGTTGGAGCCCTTTTTGGCGATGGGCGCCAAGCGCGTCGAGGAGATGGATGACGGCTGGACACTGCGCACCGAAAACGGCGGAGCGGTCGCCCAGTTCGAACACACCATGGTCATCACCCGCGGCGAGCCGATTGTACTGACCCGTCGCTCCGACGAAGCCCTCGATCTCGGTCAGTAGGCGACCGGTCTTCGGCGCCCCCATCTGGCTAAGCCTGCTTTTTCGCCTCTTCATGATGCGCCGGTCGGGCCGCCGCCACAATGGCGCCAAAAAATATGACCGCTCCCACAATCAACGCGTTCCACAGTGCGACGGTGACCTCAAAGAACTCGCCGAAAAAGGGGCTGGCCACCAGCCACCCGCCGAGAATCAGAGCCGTCCAACGCACGCCGTCAAAGCGATGCGGATTGGTGTAGCGAACCACACCGAGCACGGTCATTGCCACGCCCACAATCAGGGCATTCGCCCAGGCCGCCGGCGCCCAGGCAAACCCCAGCACCCAGGGACTGGCGATCAGCCACAGCCCGCACAGCAAAAACACCGACGTCACCGCCGAGGGCCGACGCCGTGATCGCTGATTTTCGCTTCCGTTGGTCATGGCGTTCTCCGGGGGACACGAGAGACGACAGTGCCGTCCTTACGATGCATATTCGACCTCAACGACACTGAAAATAAGCACTTTTTATCGCTCCCCAACAAACCGACGTCCCGGAAGATTCGCCACCTTCGAATTGTGCCATCGGTGGTTAGGTTTCGCCCGAAGCACCACCACATTCGCAACGGACCGAACTTGCCATCTTGGAGGCGACGATGACTCAGCAGACACGACAATCGGAATTGGCGGATTGGATTCGCGCCATCGGCCGCTGGAAAACACGCCAGCGCAAACTCAAAAACTTGCTCACCGGCATCGAAAATTTGTTGCGCGACCGCGAGGAGATCATGGAGGAGGCGCTGTGGATGCGGGCGACAGCCAGCAACGCCACGGAGCGCAAGGAGGCCGACGCAGCGCTGAGCAAGGCGGTGGCCATGGCCCAGGAAGAACACGAGTCGGCCCTCCAAGCGCTGACTGACATCTACAAAAAGCTCGACGAAAGCCAGGTCGAGGGATTATTTGAGCGACCTCGGACCATGGAATCGACGCAACTTTCGGATACGGTCGACGAAGCCAGTCGGGCGTCCTTTCCGGCAAGTGACCCACCGTCATTTAATCCCGGCCACGCCTGATCGAGAACGCTCCGGCCTGATCGAGAGAACGCTCGGGATCTGGCCAGAAGATCACAACTCCTTTATCTTCGCGGTCCGCGCGCTGACACCATACCGACCACGGTAACCGAACGGACGCTACAAGGACCGCGAAATGGAGACCCTCGAGTTCTTTTTCGACATCGGCACCTCCGATATTCATACATGGTTGGTAGGCGGTGTCATCACGGTGGTGCTGTTATTTGTATTCGCCCTGATATCTCGCCATCAGCAGCGAAAGCGGCGCGCCAACTGGAAGGAGGCCGCCCAGCGGCTGGGGATTGAAGCCCGAGGCCGAAGCGGCGGTCTTCTGGGAGGGTCGGCGGAGCCGCTCGAAGGTCGGATTCGAGGCCGACAGATTACCGTGCGGACCCGTCGAGAGAAAATTCAGACCAGCAACTCATCGCTTCGGGATATCGAACCGTCGATGGCACGCAACTCATTGCGCGGTCGCAGAAAGCGCCGCCGACACCGGAGAAATCGACGGAGCGAACAGTATCGAGTTCTGACAGTCATCGAGGTGGAGTTGTCCCGTCGGTGGCGCGGCGTCGGCCTGGAGCAACATCGCTACGGCACGGCAATCGACGGGGCTGATGTCGACCCCTTCGACCAGGACTACAATCTGTACGGCGACGTCGATCCCCGCCTGGAACAATCGCTTCGAGATGCACAAGGCCGCCAGGCGCTGGATGGTATCGCCGAGGCCTTTGACAATTTTGGTATCGACAATCAGACGCTGACCGTCGAGCGCGCGGGGCGAATCGAGGAGACGGGCTCTCTGGTGCACTTTGTCCAGCGCGCCGTCGATGCCGCCACAGAACTGGACGGCCTCGACGTCGCACCGAAGCGTAACCGGAACGATAAGGCTACCGGGAAGGCGCTATTTCCGGAGGTTTGAAAAGCGGCTCACCACAGGAGCGCCGCCGTCGTGGCCGCCGGTGCTCCAGCTCGAAACGCCGATTCGGCGACGGGGATGCCGTATTCGTGATTTCCGGGCGGAAAGCGCAGTATGCCCTGCCCGACGTCGTCGCACGCGATGACAGCGCCGGGTCATCGCGAATGCTCGCCCCGGCGCGAAGATGTCATCGGCTCCAACTCTTCATTGGGAGGTATGAGGTTGCTGACGAAATGCCTCTCCGAAGTGGATGCATTGCGACGGATATCCTGCCGGTTATGAACGGTTGGAGCCGATAACATCCCTGTTATCGCGTCGTCGCCAACGCAGCGTGGTTCGTCGTGCCCTCGAGATTTCGCCACTTTTTTCGACGTCTCGCTGACTCCAGACTGCAGGGGCCCGCTCGCCAGCGAACGCGGCGAAGCTCTCCGCACTCCCAAAGCGGTGCACCACAGGATCGCCCCCGGCGCACCACCACAGCGCCTACTTCGAAAACGCGATATCATCGGTGTGAGCGACGATATGGCCGTTGTACAGAAATGAGATCTGGCGAAGTGCCGACGCCTGGTCGAATTCGGTCTGAGCGCTGATGCCGTCAGCGGGCGTGATGACGTGAAACCAGCGGAGTCCGGCCGACGCCGCCGTCTGCCCGACACAGATATTGGCAACGGTGCCCACAATGATCAGATTGTCGACATCCCAGACCCGCGTCAGATAGTGATCGAGGGGGGTTTCGTAAAACCCGTCGTAGCGGTTTTTCTGGACCACCAGATCGCCGTCTTCACGGGGTAAATCGTCGATAATCTCCCACCCCTCGGTGCCCTCGATACAGTGAGGAGGCCACAGCTCGAATTCTTTGTCGTCTTCGGTGTGGGTGTCCTGGGTAAAGGCGATGTGAACGCCGTGGGAGCGGGCGGTGTCCAACAATCCGGCGATGCCGTCGACGGTGTCGGCGGCGGCCTCGACCTGCAGAGCGCCGTTGGGGCGGACGAAATCGTTTTGCATATCGACGACGACAAGTGCCGTATTGGACGGGTTTATCGTCAACTGGTCTTTGACCGGAATTTCGGGAATGGAAACGGTGTCATTCTCGGGCAGATGGTGGGCCATCGGCGAACTCCTGCGATTGTGGAATCATTGGCAGCTCAGTACAGTAGTAACACGACGCGAAGGCGGACAACCTTTTGACGAGAAAACGCCATGGCTTCCACCATCGAAACCGGCGACCGGGCTCCGGACTTTACGCTTGCCGACGAGCGGGGAATCGACGTCCATCTGTACGACGAATTGGAGGACGGACCGGTGATGCTGGTCTTTTATCCCGCCGACTTCTCACCGGTCTGCACCCGCCAGATGTGCAATTACCGCGACCGCTACGACGACTTTCAACAGCTGGGAATCCGGATTTTGGCGATCAGCGACGATCCCGTCGACAGCCACCTGAAGTTTCGCCAGGACAAGGACCTGCCGTTTCCACTTCTGTCGGATCCGGACCACGAGGTCATCGATGTTTACACCGGGAGCGGCCTGCTGAGCGGCGGCGGAGCACACCGGGCGAATTTCATCATCGATACCGATGGCGTCGTCCACTACGCCCATGTGGAAACGGTCAGTCTCTTTCGGCGCAATGCCGACGAACTTCTGGAGGCGGCCCGCGAGGTCGCTGCTAATAGATGAGGATTGCGAGCAGGACAATGGTCAATACCGCCGTCGACACCATCAGGGCGGCGAGCATACGAGAGCTGCGGCGAAACGAATCCGGCGTCAGGGCCATGAGCTTCCTCCTTGAAGCAGCACGGGTCCGATCTGAATTGTGCGAAGTGCCCTACAACCTATACACGCCGGGCACGGCCCGCCAGTTTGCGACCGCTCGTCGACCTGTCAGCGGTCTACGGGATCGCCTGTGACGATGACGGAGTGGTCGGCAGGCCGTCGCCCATTGAACCCCGGTAGCGATATCACTTACGGTAAGCGTCTGTCCCTGCAGTCTACGGGGAGTAATCCGCGAGGCCGGAACGGTCAGCAATATGTGCAATGCGACGGCTCGCTTCGGTGTTCCAGGCGGCATATCAGTCAGGAGAATAGCATGTATTTTCAGCACCAATTGGCCGTCATCGTCGTTCTTTGTATCGGCGCCATCGCCACCGGCTGTGGGGGCGGAGATGCCACCGTCGAATTAAGCGACCATCAAACACTGGCCGCCATCCA
>CAYUPT010000404.1:0-4417 GCA_964446725.1 uncultured Bradymonadales bacterium
GGTCTTTGTGGAGGCCGAAGACGGGGCCCGGATCCACGGACTGTATTTCGAGCCGTCGCAGCCGGCCCGGGGAGTGGTATTATTTTTTCACGGCAATGCCGGTAGCGTCGCCACCTGGTACCAGGTCGCCCGTCGACTGACGCGATTTGGCGTCGACGTCTTTTTGATCGACTACCGGACCTATGGCAAGAGTACCGGTGAGATGTCCGAGCAGGGGCTTTATTTCGACGGTGACGCCACCTACGAGCACCTCATCGAACGGGGCCACGACCCGGAGTCCATCGTCGTCCACGGCCGCTCTCTGGGGGCGGTGGTCGCCACCCACGTGGCCACGGAACACGACGTCGGCGCCGTCATTCTGGAGACCCCGTTTACCGATCTGCCAAGTCTGGCCGACGACCTGTACCCGGTGCCAATCCCCGGCTGGTTGTTGACGTATCGCTTCGACAATCTGTCTCGCGCCCCGCATATCGACGCCCCGACCTGGGTTGTCCACGGGACCGACGATGAGATCGTCCCCGTCGAACACGGCCGTCAGATCTACGACGCCCTTCCCCAACGGCGCCATATCACGATCCTCGACGGCGGTCGCCACAACAATCTCATGTCTTTTACCGACTACCAGCAACAGCTGGAGTACTTTCTCGATGACGCCTTCGAAGACGCCGATTGAGCACTCGCGGTTGAGCGCCGCCGTCGCGTCCTTGCTAGCCCATCGATAACTCGTCGTCGATGCGGGCGACGGCCCGCTCGATAAAGGATTCGGCACTGGCGGGAATCGACGGCGTTCCGGCCGCCATCTTCAGGCAGTCAAAGCGGTGGGCGCCGCGCAAATACCATCCCGGCAGATAGGCCACCGGGCGAAATCCGTGCTTCATCAACGCCACAATCGCCTGGTCCTGATTGACGGGGATCGTCAGTCGGATATCGCGGACCCCCTTGCTGCGCACTTTGCTCTGGAACTCCTTGATGATCTCGACGGGATGGGAGCCGGCGGCATTTTCGACATGAATATAATTTCCGCGCGAGTGGTACGTCGGCCAGATCCGTCCCGAGATCACCGGTGCCCCCGTGCCCCGGGGACAACCGACGGGGAAACTCTGCGGATAGGGGACGCCGTGTTGAGAGTCGTCGATCTTGTCGATGATCCGCGATGCGAAGGTGGTCTTGGTGATGCGATTAACCGGCGGAACGACCCGCTGTCGATGGCTTTCGGGATGGGGGAATCCGAGCAGTAGTTCGGCGTCGTCGATACTGTGGCTGCCCGGTGCCGGGCGGTAGCCCCAGCAGTAGGCGCCGAGTTGTCGGCCGCGGCGAAATCCACTCTTGGCACTGGCGCGAAAATACACCACGCCGTAATTCTTCAATCCCAGTCGCCGCACCGCCTCAAATAATGCTTTGCCCACGTCGCCTCGACGCTCATTGTCGCCCACCGAGATGGCGGCGATTTCGAGCGATTCATTCCAGGGGCTGATAAAGGCCAGACCACAGCCCAGAACCGATCGCTTATAGGTGGCGATAACAATCGCCAATTCTTCGTCCTGGAGTAGATCCTCGACGGTCTCCGCTGAAAATAACTCCTGGTGGGCGAAGGACTCGTCGTGAACCCGCCGGTAAAACTGGCTGATATGTGTCGCGTGTTGGGGACGGGCCAGAGTCAGTTTCATGACCTCTCCACGAAGGCAAGTACACCAATGATCGATACCACCGCATATTCCCGAAGGTCTGTCTGCGGTGTCAATGCTGCAAGGGGCTCTCCGAGTGGTCCTCAGTCCATGATCCGGTACTCCACGAGCTCTTCGATGACCGTGGCACTCTCCTCTGCTCCTTCCAGTGGTGCCATCTCACGTCGTAAGATTCCGCGACCGGGCGCGAAGTACTGTGTTAATTCAGTATTCGAGATATAGCGATGGCCGGTGCCCAGCGGGCCCGTGCCCTCGATGCGCGCACTGTCTCCGAATGTTCCGGCCGGGGTTTCGATTTCGTGCCACTGGTCATCGACGGTGAATACCGCCGCGTCGCCGTCTTCCGACATTCCCCACCGCTCGGCGGGCTGGATCGGAAATGTCATAATCGGCGTCTGCCGATCGAAGTAGCCGAGCAGCCAGTTGACATCGTCGATGCGGCGTCGACACGCCGGACTGCAGCGATAGATATGTCGCGGGGTCAACACCCACCATTCGCGATGCCGGGTCCGGCGCCGATCATCGTAGGAGTGCAGCATCTCGATGAGTCGAATCGACCCGTAGCGCGATACGTCGCGGACTTCCACGATGACTTCGGTGGCCGACACACCCCGGGGCTGTTCGTCGAAGCGCCGCTCCAGAATATCATCGTTGTTGACATCCTCTTCGCTGTGATAGCGCCGGTAGCGCCAAAATGACCCGATGCCCAGCGGAAATGCGTACTCCTCGGTGCGCAGCAATTGCGGTTTGAGATGCAATCCCACATCGAGCATCGTCTCAAAGCGCGGATCGGCCTCGATCTGCGATCCGACCCGAAATTCCATCGGATCGTTGTCGTCGCTGCTGTCGTCGGCCTCGGATGTGTCGTCAAGTGCCGCAAATTCTCCGTCGGTATCGACATCGTGCGTCGATGCAATCCGAAAAATCCGTGGGATCGACAATTCGAAGGTCACATCGGCATCGCCGTGGTAGATATGGACGGCGTTATTCCAGTATTGCGCAATATCGGCGTCGTCCGACGTCCTGGAGCCGTCGATATCGCGCGCTGAGCCGAGTTCCAGTCCCTGGAATTCGAGTTGTTGTTGTAGTCCGCCCTCCGGGACCTCCGACGAGCGCGTAGGGGCAAATAATTCCCACAGCGCCAGGGAAGCACCGATCTGGTTGTCGACGAATTCGGCGGCTCGAGCCGGGCTGACATTGACCAGCTGACGGTAGGCCTCGTCGGATACGAATACCTGTTCCCATCGCTGCTCATCTCGGCGGATCAGCGCTTCGGTGATCGCCTCTCCCAGAGCATCGGGGTCGTTTAGCGCCGGAAGGTCGACGCCGTCGTCGTCCTCGAGCGTCCCCCAGTGACCGCTGGCGGCGCCCTCCAATAGCTGGCGGCGCAATCGCTGTTCGCGGACCGCCGCCCCACCGGGGGTCAACTCCGGATCTTCGGTATACGTCAGCGGTTGAAGTGGAGGGGGCGAAGCATTCTCCCCCTGATCGTCGCCGGAACAGCCGACACCCCAGGTCATCACCAGCAGCGCCACCAGCCACCACATCGGCAGCTCGGAAGCGATGACCGTTGTCGTGGGCGGACGCCGGTGGCTTGTTGTGGAAGGCGGTGGCTGCATCGGAGAGTTCCGAGACCGTCGAGGAGTGACTGCGATTCAATGTGGAACGATCGGGTCTCAGGTGTCAATAACAAAAGCGGCCACCCGGGACGGGCAGCCGCTTCGCTGTTGAGCGGGGTAGACGGGACTCGAACCCGCGGCCTCCGGCGTGACAGGCCGGCGTTCTAACCAATCTGAACTACTACCCCTTCCGTGCTGTATGCGTGGTTGCAGCGCGATGCTGCGGCGACGCCTCGCCATTCGTTGTAGCGGGGTAGACGGGACTCGAACCCGCGGCCTCCGGCGTGACAGGCCGGCGTTCTAACCAATCTGAACTACTACCCCTTACGGGAACTTCCTGCGGCGCGAACTCCGATTTCCGGTCGTGCCGCGAGGAGTCATCGTCAATGGGCGCAACAGGGATTGAACCTGTGACCTACGGCTTGTAAGGCCGCCGCTCTGCCGCTGAGCTATACGCCCAAACGCTCGACTCTTCGTTGCCCGAGCGGGCGGTGTCTCGACCGCGCACTTCGCTTCGATGTCAACCTGCACATCGCAAGCGGAGAGGGACCATAAATAAGCAGTGGTGCCCCGTCAAGTCGATTTGTCGATCTTTTTTGTCAGTCGATCGCCGGACACCTGTTGGGGCTGAATTCGCCATCGATACCGCCGTCAAATAGAGCCGACGAAAACGGGGCGTTATTCCGAGATCTCTGGATCACTGTGATCTATCATCTATCGGTCGACCACGATTCGGTGCCGTTCGATAACACGGTGGTGACGTGGGCGTCCCCGCCCTCGGCGGTGTCGCACAATGCGCGCGCCCATCTACGCGAGTTGGCCTCGCTTCTCTAAGGGACGCTCAGACGACACCGTCGTTGATCCATCGCTGGCACCAGTGCTCCGGTCCCTTGCTAAGGCTCAGACCTTTCGTTATGAAACACAGACCGGTCGTGGATCTTGTGCGGCACTTGTCGATGGTCCGAATCGGTGGAATCGCGGTTTCGGAAATAGCGACTCTATCCGATTCGTTGCCAACATCCATCGGGAGGTCGATACGACGGATACACGGCTGCCAACGGGCCCATAGCTCAGCGGTAGAGCCGCCGGCTCATAACCGGCCGGTCCCTGGTT
>CAYUPT010000405.1:0-4395 GCA_964446725.1 uncultured Bradymonadales bacterium
CCGTGCTCCGGGCGGCCGGGATCTACGATGCGGAACTGGTGGCCACCAGTGGGCGGCGCCACGATCCGACGGCGCCGACGAATACCCATCGCGCCGACAAGGGTATGCCCTTTTTTCCGGGGCTCGATTCGGTATTTGACGCGCTCCCCTACAACTGCGCGCCGGTGGCCGTGGAGTACCGCGACGACGCAGAACCGCTGCCGCTGTACAAACACCCGCCCAGGGCCTTTTATATCTTCGGCGCCGAAGACCAGACGCTGGGCCCCGACATCACCGAGCGCTGCCGGGACACCGTCTACATCCCGGCCGGAATCCACAATCTGGCGGCGGCGGTCAACGTGGTGTTGTACGACCGCCGGGCCAAACGGGTGCGCCGGACGGCGGCCGAACAACAGGTCGACGATTGACGGCGCTCAGTCCCAGTCGCCCTCGATGGTGCCATCGAAGTTCTTTTCGAGGCCCGACCAGCAGTCGATGTAGTCGTCCTGGCGGGTGTCGAGTGTGGAGCTGTATTCGGTCAAATGCTGGGGCAGCCGGGTCTCAAACATAAAGGCCATGGTGCCCGTGAGCTTTTCGGGGACCTGTTCGCCGAAGGAGCCCTTCTCAAAGGCGTCTTCGTCGGGGCCGTGGGGCAGCATCATATTGTGAAGGCTCATACCGCCGGGCAAAAACCCCTCTTCTTTGGCGTCGTACTCGCCGTAGATCAGCCCCATAAACTCCGACATGATATTGCGGTGATACCAGGGGGGCCGGAAGGTGTTTTCGCCGACGAGCCACCGCTCCGGAAAGATCACGAAGTCGATATTGGCGGTGCCGGCCTCTCCGGAGGGCGACGTCATCACCGTAAAGATCGACGGATCCGGGTGGTCAAAGCGGATGGCGCCCACCGGTGAGAAGTCGCGTAGGTCGTATTTGTAGGGGCAGTAATTGCCGTGCCAGGCGACAACGTCGAGCGGCGAGTGGCCGATGGTCGTCGTGTAGTGGTGGCCGCCCCATTTGACGTGGATCTGACTGTCCGTTTCGCGGTCCTCGAAGTGGGCGACCGGCGTCTTGAAGTCGCGGGCGTTGGCCAGACAATTGGCGCCGATGGGGCCGCGGTCAGGGAGGATGAATTTGGCGCCGTAATTTTCGCACAGATAGCCGCGGGCCGGTCCGTCGACGAGTTCAAAGCGAAAGACCATGCCCCGGGGGATGACGGCGATTTCGCCGGGTTCGGCTTCGATAATGCCCAGTTCGGTGACCAGTCGGATCTCGCCGTGCTCGGGGACGAACATCAATTCGCCGTCGGCGTCAAAAAAGTACTCGTCGTCCATCGACTGGTTGACCAGATACAGATGGGAGGCCATGCCCGATTGGCCGACGCAGTCGCCGGCGGTGGTGATGGTGCGCACGCCGTCGACAAACCCCGTGGTATCGTCGGGGATTTCGACCGGGTCCCAGCGGTGCTGGCCCAGGGGCAACTCGCTGTCATCGGTGTTCGGTGCGCTCTTCCACAGCGGGCGGGCGTTCGGTTCGTAGCGGCCCATGTGGCGGACCGAGGGGCGAATCCGGTACAGCCAGGAGCGCTCATTGGTATCGCGGGGCGCCGTAAACGGAGAGCCCGACAATTGTTCGGCGTACAATCCGTAGGGACAGCGCTGCGGGGAGTTGCGTCCCTTGGGCAGTGCGTCGGGAAGCGATTCAGTCTCGAAGTGATTTCCAAAACCGGTCATATATTCGAGCGACATCTCACATCCTCCGTATGGCATTGTGGTTGGGCGCGCGTTTGGCTGGGACAATTGATAGTTCGCAGTCGGCGGTCAATCAACTGGAAAGTAGGCCAGGCGCAGTTGTGCACAGGCAGGATGTGGCAGTTACTCGGCGGTTTGCGAAGCGCCCTGTGTTCGGGATTAGAATACGGTGCCTATGCCGGAGTGAAATACCGGAGCCAATCTCTGTGGTCCCTGTCCACTGACGCGGTAGTCCATAAATTGTACCCCCACGCCGAGGGAGACCACGAAGTGATCGATGGGGTTCCAGGTCTTGCCGGCCATCATGGCTCCGGAGCCGCCCCATCCGGTGTCATCTCCGAGGCTGGCTGGGGTTGAGAGACGGGCACCTACAACCCGCGTTGCTAACCAGATGGACTGAAAGGCATCGGCGAAGGGGTAGACGCGGAAGCCGACTTCGACACCGTAACTGCGAAACGGTTCCAGTTCCGTGAGGCCGCTGTGGTCCGTGAAGTTTTCGTGGTCGGTGTTGATGGGGCTGTCGTACAGACGCAGGTGGGGACCGGCGTAGACCGACACGTCGTCGTTAAGGCGATACTCGGCCTGCAAGCGAATAAAACCGATCAGCGTATTCAGTGGATCGGCCTGGACGGTCCAGTTCGGTTCAGCGTCGTGGGTATCAAGGGCATCACGAGCGTCGTCGCTGTTATCGGTCTCGTCGAGGTCATCGGAGGGAGCGACATCGACAGTATCTTCGGAGTGATCAGATTCTCCTGTGTTTTCCGGCGCTGTGGCGTCATCGTCGTCCGACTCAGCGGCGTCATCGGATTCATCGAAGTCGTCGAGCTCATCGGAATCATCGGAATCATCGGAGTCATCAAAAAAATTGGTCTCCGAGGGGTCGCCCAACTCTGAGAGTGCCTGCTGGCGCTCCATTGCCGAGGTGCGGCTGCACAGAGAGACCGAGAGTTGGCCACCGGTGTTCCGGTAGGCGTACACCAGGTATTGTCGGTCTGTCGTGAAGTTGAATCCACAGGTCGCCGAATGGCGGTGGGTTCGAACTTCGACGGTGTCAGTGCCGACGCCCTTCCAGTCGAGAATGACGTCGAGTTCGACACGGTAATGCTGGTCGATGAGTTCCTTGTCGGTGACTTCACCGAAGAATACAGCATCGGCGTCGGCCGCCGATTCCTGCGGCGGTGCCGGCGCTCGACAACTGCAGGCATCGGCCGTCGGAATGGTGACCGACCACAGCAAGGTGACGACAATAAGAGCGGATAAGACGGCGACAAGTCGCTGCACCGAGAACCTCTTGGACAAAGAAAAACCACAATCACCTCGGAGCCTATCAGTCCGGCGCGCCGACAGACAATGGAGCGCATCACCGGTGAATCAGGACTCGTCAGGTGGAAGATCGTGTGTACACCTTGCAACGGAGGAGTGCAGCCAACCACAAATTGCGGCCGGAGGATCGATGTCACAACTCCCATCTATCGAAGATAAGACCGGGATCGGCGTATATTCGCTCGACAGCGGACGGCGACTGCTGGACGCCGTCTGCAATTCGTTGGAGCTGACGCCGGGACGAATCGAGGAACGGACATTTGAGGACGGAGAACACAAAATCCGGCCTCTGGAATCGGTTCGAGGCCGCGACGTATTTGTCGTGCAATCACTGCACGGCGACGAGTCGTTGTCGGTCAACGACCGGTTGATCCGGACGTTATTTCTCATTGCCGCGCTGGGCGATGCCGGGGCGGAGTCGGTGACCGCCATTGCTCCCTATCTGTGCTATGCTCGCAAGGATATGCGGACCCGAGCCCGGGACCCGGTCTCGACGCGCTACGTCGCACAGCTGCTGGAGTCGGTCGGCGTCGATCGGGTGGTGACCGTCGATGTCCACAACCGGGCGGCATTCCAGAATGCGTTTCGGGTCAATACAGAGCATCTGACGGCGGCGCCGCTATTCGTGGACAGAATTCGAGATGTCGTCGGTTCGCGCAAGGCGGCGGTGGTCTCTCCCGATGCCGGTGGCGTCAAGCGAGCAGAGCGCTTTCGGCAGCGTTTAGAGCGGCGGCTCGAGCGAAGTGTGTCGTCGGCGTACGTCGAAAAATTCAGAAGTCAGGGAGAGGTCCGCGGTGGGCGCGTCGTCGGCGATGTGGACGGGCGCGCGGTGGTGATTGTCGACGATCTGGTCAGCAGCGGTACCACTTTGGCCAGAGCCGCCGACGGTTGCCGGCAATCGGGGGCTTCCGAAATTATTGCGGTGGCCACCCACGGCGTCTTCTCGCCGGGGTTTGCGGAAGTGATCGCCGACTCGGAGATCGACCGGTTCGTCGTCGCCGATACGGTGGATATCAAAGATGCCGCAGTCGGTCTCCAGGGACTGGACGTCGTCGACGTCGCGCCACTTGTCGCCGATGCCATTGCTCGACTGCATACAAATCAATCGCTGGGCCATCTCGAGGGGCGGTGACGCCGGGCGCGGCGCGAACGGCAACTGAGCGAGGCGAGTCAGGCAAGGAGGGTCGAGATTTCGCGCAGATACCAGGTGGCTTTTCGTCTCCATTTTTCGGGGTTGTCGACATCTCCGTCGAGGTGCCAGAGGGCGATGGCGGCCCGGACCAGGGCGTGGTAGGCGCCGTAAAATGACCGCAACTGCCGAGTCCAGCGCCGGTGGATGTCG
>CAYUPT010000406.1:0-4393 GCA_964446725.1 uncultured Bradymonadales bacterium
GCCGGTTTCGACGACGCCATCGCCTACGACAAGGGCTGCTACCTGGGCCAGGAGATCATCGCTCGACTCGACACCCGGGGCACACCGGCAAAATTGCTGCGCCGGGTTATCATCGACGGCGACGAGGTTCCGACGTCGGAGTCGGAAATCAGAGTTGCCGACGGCGGAGACCGATCGATCGGCGATGTGCGTTCGGCCATCTACTCCTCGCGACTCGACGCGCCGGTGGCCTTGGCGTATGTAAAGCGCAAATACAACGACCTCGGCAATTCGGTGGTCATCGACGGGATGGAAGGGACCCTGGAAGGACTAATGGCCGTCGAGCAACTGGATTGATGTTGGTACTGGTGACGCGTGTTGAAGGCGCGCTCCGCCCTTTTTCACTGACTTGACCTGGATTTCATGAACGATCTGACTGTCGATGAAGCGCTACTCGAAGACCACGACGGAGCGGTTCCGGAACACGTGGCAATCATCATGGATGGCAACGGCCGCTGGGCCCGACGCAAGTCGATGCCCCGACTTCGGGGACACCGCGCGGGGGCGGACGCTGTCAGATGTGTCGTCGAGTCCTGTCGGTATCTGGGCGTCGATATCTTGACGCTCTACGCCTTCAGTACCCAGAACTGGAATCGACCCGATCACGAGGTCTCGGGGCTGATGACGCTATTTGACGTCTATATCCAGAAGGAGCGCCGTCGGCTTCTGGAAAACGGAATTCGACTTCACGTGATCGGAGACCGGAGCCGACTGTCCGGGGAGTTGCAGTCGGCGATCGCCGAGTTGGAGGAGGCGAGTTCGGCCAATGATGAAATGGTCTTGCAGGTCGCCGTCAGCTACGGCGGAAGAGAAGATATCACCCAGAGTGTTCGCCAGATCGCCACTGCCGTCGATGACGGAGAGCTGGATGTCGGCGATATCGACGAGGATCTCATTTCGTCGCGACTGTACACCGATGGACGCCTGGATCCGGAATTGGTGATTCGAACCAGCGGTGAATATCGCATCAGCAATTTTTTGTTATGGCAAATTGCATACAGCGAGTTGTACTTCACGGAGACGCTGTGGCCCGATTTCGATGAGCAACAATTGCTCGACGCCTTTCGCGACTTTGGCGATCGACAGCGACGCTTTGGCAAGACCGCACAGCAGGTGGACTCATGAATAGCGACAATGAACACAGCGAAGGACACAATTCACCGGTGGCGTTGAGTATCGCCGGAAGCGACAGCGGCGGTGGAGCCGGGATCCAGGCCGATCTCAAGACATTTGCCGCCCACCGGGTCTTTGGGACGACGGTGGTCACACTGGTCACCGCCCAGAATACCTGTGGTGTCCAGGGCATCGAAGTCATGGATGCCGGTGCAGTGCGGGCCCAATTCGAGTCCGTCGTCGGCGACCTGCAGCCGGTGGCCGCCAAGACCGGCGCTCTGGGCAATGCGTCGATGATTGAGACCGTCGCCGAATTGGTGCAGCACAAGCCCGTCGAGGATCTGGTCGTCGATCCAGTGATGATCTCCAAACACGGCCAGCCATTGATGGATGAAGAGGCCTATGCGGTGATGCGGGACGTCATGCTTCCCAATGCAGAGGTGGTGACGCCCAATCGCTTCGAAGCCTCGGTACTGGCCGACGGCCAGAAGGTCGAAAATGTGGAGTCGATGAAGGAAGTGGCCCGGCGCATCCACGATTTTGGCGCCAGCCAGGTAGTCGTCAAAGGCGGCCACTTCGATCGGATTGCCCGCGATATTCTGTACGACGGGACGGGCTTCGTCGAATTTGGGGCCGACAAAGTGGACACCGATCGGCTCCACGGCTCGGGATGCGCGTTTTCGGCGGCCATTACGGCGGCGCTGGCCCACGGGCATTCGGTGGTCGATGCCATCGGTGTGGCCCGCGAATTTATCTCCGGGGCCATCGAGGCCGCCCACGGCGTCGGAAGCGGTGTCGGACCGGTCAACCCCATGTATCAGTACTGGAGTCGATAAGGTGGTCTGGAGTCTCGACGACATCGCCCGGTGGACCGGAGGGCGCATCGAGGGCGGCGAAGATTGCGGGATGCTCAGCGAAGTCTCCGTTGATTCCCGGGAGTTGATCGGCTCCGATGCCCTCTTTGTGGCGCTGGAGGGACCTCGGTTTGACGGTCACGATTTCGTCGACGAGGCGTCCACAAAAGGGGCCAAAGCAGCGCTGATTCACCGGCCGGAGATGATCACCACCGATGGCGATATGGCCTATATCGTCGTCGATGACACACTGGATGCATTGCAGGCGATGGCCGCCGGGTGGCGACAGCGTTTTTCGATACCCGTCGTCGGGGTCACCGGTTCCAATGGCAAGACCATTGTCAAGGATATGCTGGCGTCGATTGCCGGCCGCCAGCAATCGGTGTATCGAAGTCCCGGAAGCTACAACTCCCAGATCGGCGTGGCCCTGGCGCTCTTGGGAATTCGCCAAGAACATGATCTGGCGATCATCGAGGCCGGCATCAGCGAAGTCGGCGAGATGGAGACCCTCCAGGAGATGATTCGGCCGACCTGTGGCATCATCACCAATATCGGTCTCGCCCACGCCGCCGGACTCGGCGACGAGGCGACGACGGCCCGCGAAAAGATGAAATTATTCGCCGGGACTGCGGGCCCGGTGGTCGTGCCCGGCGACGAGCCACTGCTGTCAGAGGATGCGTTTCACGTGAAACGCATCCCCTACTGCGCCGACGACGAAGAGTCGGCACCGTCGAAGTTCTGTTCTGTCGTCGCCGTCGATGTTGAGCGCGCCGACGATGGCTTTCACTTTCAGATAGACTACGACGGTGGCCGACAGGTCGACGTCGTGCTCAATGTCCCGGGCCGTCACAATGTGGCCAACGCCACCTGTGCGGCCGCCCTGGCGGACTGGCTGGGCATCGAAGATGCGGCGATTGCCAACGGACTGGGCGCCTATTCGCTGTCGAAGATGCGCCTGGAGATGCATACCACAGGCGCTGGAATCACACTGATCAACGACGCCTACAACGCCGATCCAATGAGTGTCCGCGCCGCCCTTCGTGTCCTCGACAATTACGGTGGCGGCCAGCGCCAGATCGCGATCCTCGGCGATATGCTCGACCTCGGTGCCCGCACCGAGCGGGCACATCGGCAGGTCGGAGCGCTTATCGAACAGCTGGGCGTCGATCGACTATTCTGTGTGGGAGCCCTGGCCCGGCATATCGCCGATGGGGCCCGCAATGCCGGTTTTGACGCCGAATGCGTTCGCTGTATCGAAGACTTCGATCGCCTCCATCAATTGCTCGACGATGAGCTGACCTCCGGCGACGTCGTGTTATTTAAGGCCAGTCGAAGCGTCGGTCTGGAGCGAGCGGCTCGCCGTCTTATCGAGAGTGTGGCACCGACCCGGATGTACATCGACCTGGAGGCGATTGCCGACAATTTTCACGCCCTTCGGCGCCATCTGGGAGACGACGTCGATGTGCTGGCCGTCGTCAAGAGTTTTGGTTACGGCAATAATTCGACGCGCATCTCCCAGACTCTCGTCCAGGAGGGCGTCGACGCGCTGGCCGTCGCCTATCCCGACGAGGCGATCCCGCTTCGTCGCCGGGGATTGTCGGTGCCGATTCTGGTGATGAATGCCCGGGCTGCGGAAGCCGATAAGCTGGTGAAATACGACCTCCAGCCGCTGGTGTATCGCCGGGAGGTTGTCGACGCCCTGGCCCGTCAGGCTCGCCGTCGCGATACAACACTGGGCGTACACCTCGCCGTGGACACCGGGATGCGTCGCGCCGGGCTTCGCCCCGACGAGGTCGTCGATTTCGCCGTTGCCCTTCGCCCTTACGAGCGAATCGATATCGCCGGTGTGATGACCCATTTTGCGTCGGCCGACGATCCGAGCGAAGATGAATTTACGCAGCGACAGATCGACGAATTCGAGGCCGTCGTCGACGGGCTTGCCGATTGCGGGATCGACGCCCCGGTGGTTCATGCGGCGAATACGGCGGCGGCCTGGCGCTTTGCGCGGGCTCGATTTGATATGGTCCGCGTCGGGCTGGGGTTGTACGGCATTCATCCGTCGCCGCAGGTGGCGGCCACATCGTCGCCGGCAGTGCGCCCGGCTCTCCGGATGACGACTCGTGTGTTGCATTTACACGTTGTCGAAGAGGGAGAAACCGTCGGGTACGGCAGGAGCTGGACGGCGCCTGGTCGTCGACGGTTGGCGACGCTGGCCGCCGGCTACAACGACGGATATCCCTATTTTTTGTCGAATTGCGGCCAGGTGCTGATCAACGGTCGGCGCTGCCCGGTCGTCGGCTCGGTCTGTATGGACGTCACGGTCGTCGACGTCACCGACGCCGGCGACGTCGATATCGGCGACGAGGCGGTCTTATTTGGTCGTCAGG
>CAYUPT010000407.1:0-4385 GCA_964446725.1 uncultured Bradymonadales bacterium
CTTCCTGCCTCCAACAGCTCATTATCTCGCTGTGGACGACGAATGATTTCGACCTTGCTGTCGACATACTTCAATCAGTTTTTCAGACTCACTCCCAGGCTTCACATTCACCGGACAGGACCTGATTGTCTGCTCTTTCCTCCAGTATCAGGAGCATCGTCATGACCCAGCTCGCCGGCTTCAGCACCGAAGACCGCGCCCATCATCCCTTCAGACTCATCTATCAGACACTGGCGATGTGCCACGATCGACTCATCCGTTCCGATCTCGATGTCGATGTAAAAGACCACCACCGCCGCACCCGCGAGCACTTGCGACATGCGGCCGACCAGATGCTCACCGGCGGCCCCCTGCTTTGTCTCCTCGGACACGCCGCCGAACTTCGAGGTGACCTGCTCGACGCACACGTCGCCTCGAAGAGTGCCCCATCACCGGACCACTCCATACTGGGCCGCAAGTTCCAGCAATTCCGCAGCCACGTCCAGTCTCACTTCGGGCCCCCCGCCTGGGGGAACAAGAAGTCGGGACGACCACCGGCTACTTCGGTGACCACGATCCCGGTCCGGGAGACTGGGTCGAACGCAGTGAGTCGGTTCTGAAGGCGATTCGGTTCAACTACTGGTAGGCAGAACTGACTACTGAGGCAATCCAATTCTTCGTACCACTCGTTCTGCCAAGATTTTCAGTCGCCTCTTCCAGTTCGACAGGATATTCGCGGGGCGTTCGATAGTCGCGCCGCGGCCGCCGACCCACCGCCCGCGCCGGCTCCATCGATGCCATCGGGGACAGTAAAACCCTGCAGCTCGGCCAGTATCGCGAACAACTCGAAGGAATCACCGGCTGTGACGTCGAGCAACTCTTTCGAATCTGCGGCCAAGCGGTATACACTTGGGGCGCTTTCGACTTTCACATCCGAGGCCGGCGTATTCCCAGCGACTGGAGCATCCCCTGGCTGGCGCTGACTGCCGACACCATCAACACGCTCTCCGAGCTTCAAGTGCATGGCCGGCGTATCGCAACCGTTGAGAACCTCGCGGCCTTCGAGCCCTTCGTACGACAAGAACGCCCCGATGAGACCGTCGCCGTCTTCACCTCCGGCTTTCCCGGCTCCCTGCAGTTGAAATTTCTGGAGCTGCTCATCGACGCCGGTGTCGACGAAATCCATCACTGGGGGGGACCTCGACGCCGGCGGACTTCACATCCTCCAGTATCTCGCCGACTCCCTGAACGCTGACGTACAACTGTTTCGAATGAAGCCGGCGTTGCTCGAAAAACTCCCCACCCGACAGCTCACCTCCAGGGATCGCGAACGTCTCCGGACCTAGGTGGAAAAGCCGCAGTCTTGATTTACCCCTCTCGTACAGGCCTTACTGAAAGCTGATGTGAAGATCGAACAGGAGGCGTGGTATCTGGTTTGACGGACTGAGGTACTGACTGAGGCATTACCACCGCTCACCCCGTCTCTCCCACCACCGCTGGAAGGTCGATATTCTCGTATCGTTCTTCTCCGCTACCCTGTTCTTTTTTGAATATCTCCCGGGCTTTCTCCTCGTCGGCGCCGCCGATAAAGTAGGCGATAGCAGCTTTACCCAGCGCATACGTGGCGGCATAGGCGACAGCGGCCGATACCGCACTGCCGGCAACGGGAATCAACTGCACAAGGGCTCGAGTAGCTTCCCGAAACGCAAACCCGGCCGCTGCATTGACCCCCATGGCCCCCAGAAATTCGGCGGCAGATTTCGTATCCAACTCCCTCCCGCCCAGATACCCGATGGCAATGACCATTGTCGTCTGAAGTCCTGTAATCGGTGCGATATCCGCCAATGGAATCGGGGTAAATGCGATCCCGGCGCAGATAACGCCACAGGAATTTACAATACGATTGGCAAGCCGACGCTGGAGGAATCGTACCTGGGAGAGCCGTGCCATCTCGAATTTTGCCTGATCCGGTAACTCATCGATCAGAAACTGCGTCAGCCTATCGATCTGCCATCGATCATCGGTGCGCAGCGTTTCGTCGTCTCTCCAGGACATGTAGGAACTGACTCCCAGTGGATCGGCCAACTGGTCGTTCAGTTCATCACAGCTACGCAGTTTCTCTTTTAAATCGCCAGTAATTCTCGTTACCCGCCGTCTCTTCTCGTCAATATCCCGTTTCGGAAAGCCCGCCGGGTTGTGAAGCTCGACTTTCTTTGGCTCCAACACGTCGCAGTGAGTGGCGACGGCCACAATCGGCGCCCGGTGACCGTACGTCTCTTCGAGCCAGCCGGAGATATCGGCCAACGCCTCGATATCACCGTCGATCGCCGCATCTACTTCCGTCGCTTTCACCAGAAAGAGAATCGCGTCGGCGCGCTGCTCTCCGAGGGCACACTTGATCGACTCTTCAGCTGTCTCTGCTTCATCCTTTTCGTCTGGCTCTGATCCCTCCTGGACCCCCCTCGTATCCAGCACACGCAGTGTGCCTCTCTGACCGTTATAATCCCACCAACTCGCCTCACCGGTCATCGCTCCCTCGTGGCCGACTCTGGCAATCTGTTCTCCGAAAATGGCGTTGAGCAACGAAGACTTTCCCGCTCCTCGACGACCCACGAGCGCGAACCGGGGCGACCGTTTTTCGGTCAGAAGCCGTCTCAGGTCGGCGATCTCCCTCGTCAGTCCTTCGGCAAACGGAATCCCCATATTGTTGATCTTTTCTTCGAGATCCTTGAGTAGGTCGGCGATTCTTTGCTTCGTGCTTTGATCAACCATTGTTCATTCCCAATCAATGTGAGTTCAGTGGCCACCGCATCAGCTTCTCTTCCCGTGCCCTCTCGCCTGTCGACGAACTCACGGTGTTTCATAACGAGAGACGTATCGACTTGCTCTTACTGACAGTTAGAGCTTGATGAAACAGGTTGTTCTGCCCCGACGCCTGAATCGCTATTGTCCCGATCTGATTTGAACCAGAAAGTTCGAAACGCCTCTCTGAGGATCATCGGAGCTGACATCGCAGCACATCCGCTGACTGAACGGCGCCATCGGGAAAATTGCCTCGCGACGGCACTGCCGAGCGCCCGGAGGCTCTCGTCTCCAGTTATTCGTCGTTCTCAAGCCATTGTTTGGTTTCGGCCAGAGCGTCATCGACGACCGGATCGAAGTCGATGAGTTTAGTGACGGATTTTGACAGCTCGTTGATGCGGCGGCGAAAGTGGTTCTGGATCTGGTCGACCAGTTGTGGGTCGTCGATCAATCCGCGCTCGTGCATCCAGGGGGCCAGACGGACGACGGCCTCTGTAAATGCCACCGCGTCGTAGGGGTTTCCCAGAGGCCCCTGGTTGTGGATAGACCGGGCATAACCGATGGCCAGGTCGGGGTGAGGCGCCAATTCGGCGGCGTTGTTCCAACGGTCGCGCAGTTGTTTGAGCTCCCGGTTGAGCAATTTGACCTTTTTTGCTCGGTCTGTGGTGTACTGGTCGCCAAAGGGATCGTCGACATCGGCGCAGTAGTCGAGAAATCCCCCGAAATACTTCGCGGCGAGCAGCGCCTTTTGTGATGTCCATCCTTCTTGTTCGATAAGCGTCCGTCCAAAGCCGAATCCAATGGCCGCCGCCTGCTGTCGGCGATCGTCGATGTTGGCAATGTAGTAGGCGTCGACATCGCCCGGAGCGGTACCCAGAACATGGTCGGTAACGCGTTGAATCGACTCCGCTTCCAATTCGTCGAACATCCCGCCCAGCGCCTCTCGCAGGTCATCGAGACTGCGAGAGCGAAGGATATCGTCGTCGGCCCAGTCGGCGAGTAGAAACCACAGCGCCCACTCGGCCCACTCTACAAAGGCGAAGGGAAATAGATCTTCTGTCTTGCGAAATTGCTCCCAGCTATCACAGATTCGCTCAAAGACGCCATCCATTCCGTGATAGGCGAGTTTCGACAACACCGAAAACAGTAGATCGACGGCGCTTCCAGGGTCGGAAAACAACAGGTCCAGTGCCTCGTCCAGGCGGCTTTGGTCCTGGAGAACAAGCGCGAAATCTACGGCGGTACTCGCCAGATAAGCATTCTCTTCGTATGCCAGTTCCGGGCGGTGCTCCCGGAGGGTGTCGAATATTTCCAGCCACCGTCGGCGCCGTTTTTGCTTCGCTGTCGGATACTCGAGTCTGTCGACAAAGAAGTAAAACGCGTCTTCTCCGTCGAACCACGGCTCATTTTTGATGGCGGCGGCGCCGAGCTCGAATTTTTCGTCGAGTTCGGCCTCGGCGATGTCGTCCCAGAAGGCCTCTCGACGTTCGCTGTCGTCTTGAGCTTCGTCGACTGTGGCATCCACCGTCTCGTCGGAGCCGTCGATATCCTCCTCACCTTGCGGAACACTGGCCGAGCTATCTGCGATCTCTCGAGCCTCCTGC
>CAYUPT010000408.1:0-2790 GCA_964446725.1 uncultured Bradymonadales bacterium
CGATGCCCAGGGAGGCTTGTACGACTTCGTGACCAGCGACTTTCGCAACGCGCGAATCCTCTCCCGGGTCCGAGACGCCGGCGCCAATTCCCATCTCCAGCTCGCCGACGACCTGGAGGTCGTCATCGAAGACCTCTTTGGCGAATATGATCACATTTCGGTGCGGATCACTGGTGACGCCTACGTGGCATCGGCGGCGCTCGACTCCTTCGTCCGCGATTTATTGATCAGCCTCGGCATTGCGATTGTGATCATCTTTTTGATGATGACCACCGTATTTCGGTCTCTGAAGATCGGGATCATCAGTCTTTTGCCCAATTGCCTGCCGCTGCTTGTGACATTCGGCTACATGGGATGGGCCGGCATCAACCTCAACAGCACGACCATCATCATCTTCGCCATCAGCCTCGGTATCGCCGTCGACGACTCGATCCACTTTTTTGCCCGTTTTGTCGAAGAACGGCGCCGCTGCGATTCGCTGCGTCAGGCCATTTTGGAGACGTACTTCGGGGCCGGACGGGCGATTTTGTTGACCAGTATCTTGCTGCTTATCGGGATGGCGGTCATTACCATGAGCAGTTTCGTGCCCACCCAGCAATTCGGGTTATTGACCGGAATTACCATCGGAGGCGCCCTGATTGCGGACCTCTTTATTCTGCCGGCGCTATTATACCTGGTGTATTCGCGGTTTCCCGATCAGCCCGATGCGATTCCGCTACAGGAGGCGCACCCGACTCCCGCTGCCGATTCGACGGACGGCGATCCGACAGACGGCAAGTGATGTCACGACGACTCGGCGCTTTTGCACAGACGACCCCGAGGTGGTGTCATTTCCGGAGTTCACCGGCTGTGTTAGGATTGTCGCCGAGGTATTCGCATCACCACAGGCCCTCCGGACCCGACGTCGCCTTGCAGTACGAGAACTACCAGTTTCTTCCATCGACACTCTCGGTTCTGGTCGCGGCGCTGCTGATCACTGGATGTGGCATTGCCCAACAGCCCCGTCCGGCCGACGATATCGACGTGCAGTGGGATATCCAGGATCCGACGCGAACATCACCGCATGCCGAACTCTTTATCACCGATTCGGGATACTGGGGCTACAGCCCGACAGAACGCAGCGAATTCGAGCCCGAATTTGGCGTCGGTGAAATCGTCACCCTCGATGCCGATGGCTACGACCACCTCTTTGTGGTGGTTCAACAAGAGCCCTGGGGCTACCGATTTGAGCGCCTGGACGACCGGCCCATCGAATCGAAGGCCACCGGTCAACTTCGCCGCCTTAGCGACCGAGATATCGCCGAACGCCCCGATCTGTGCATCATCGAAGACCCCGACTCCACAGCGGAGCACTGCGGTCACTCCCATCGACACCGCCGCTGGCATCTCTACGATTTGGGGGCCGAATACGATCAAGAGCCACTTACCCTGACAACCCGGCCCATCGACGGCGACCGGGCGGGACATTCGGTTCGCCCCCAGGCAGTCGTCGGCTCCGACGGATTGTCGTCCTGGGTCGAATCCGACGCTCCTTTTCAACCGGGTCATCGGGCTCTAGCCATCGAAGCCGAGCCGCGCACGCAGGCCCATCTTCGACCTCGACTGGTCTTCGATGAGACCTGTTCCGAGATTCCGGAATCCACGGCGCTTGTGGAGACCGTGGTCGCCGATTTTGATTTGGCCGGTGTCCAACTCGAGTCCGACGCCCATCCGGTGACCATCGAAGATGCATCGATGAGACTGGGCGCCGACGCCTTCGTGACCTGCCGCCACGACCAGCCCCATCTGGCGGTGCCCATGTTGACCCGCCCCTTTCTGAGCGATGACGACGGCCGTCTTCTTGCGCCCTGGTCGATGGGGCTGGAGATGCGGAATCTCGGTGAACTTTCGCCGTCGACGGCCGCCGCCTGGAGCCGCGCCGCCGCACTGGGGGCCGTCGGCGATAATGCCGGTTCCGCCTTCTGGATTTCACGGGCCATCGACGGCGACTCCACCGACGACAGCGAGCAGATGGCGCTGGCTTCCATGCCACTACTGGCGACCGGTGGCCAGCCGGAACTGGCGCTTCGGATCGGTTCTACGTTGACTGGAAGTGCCTGGAATCCAGAAAACAACCCCGACTATCTCGATGGTCTTATCGCCCTATTTGCCGTCGTCGACGAGGCCCAGACACTGCGCGACCGCATGGAACATCGCCAGGGATTGCTGGAGCGCCACTACAACCACCGTTCGGGCTGGCAGCGGTGGTATGAGCTCCGAATCGAGCTCAGCGAGCGACGCGGCAGCCACGGCCCGGCCTATCGGGACGTTATCGCCGATCTGCAAGACGACGACCTCGATGGCTGGGCGCTGGCCGTGTGGGCATTACTTCAGAGTCATAACCTGACGCTGCCCATCGTCGACGACCCCGCCGAACTCGACGGCCGATTCTCGGAGATCGACGCCCACCATCTGTGGTCGGTGCTGCGCGGAAGCGCACTCGAGCAGTGGGCGCCTACCTGCGCGTCAGATCCCGGTGATGCCGCCTGCGCACCGAGCTCGTACGGCTGGATTCCCACGGACGATATCGCCGGAGAACAACGCGTTATCGACGCCTTATCGAACACGGCGTCCACCACCGTTCGCCACGGATACTCGGAGGCGACTCGGGGCCAACCATTTCGACAATTCGAATCACCACGCCAGACGGCGGCCTACTGGATCGCCCTGTCACCACTGGTTGATGAGGCGTTGCTTCCGAGTGTCACCGAGGCGGCCATCACCGGACTGCGCGAGGCCTTTGAATAGGAC
>CAYUPT010000408.1:2800-4381 GCA_964446725.1 uncultured Bradymonadales bacterium
GGCACGATTTGAAAACGCCGCCGCGCGCAGCGATGTCCGAGAAGCCGGAACCACGCGCCGCCAGTGGATCGGATTTCTCGACTGGTGGACGCTCCACGGCATCGACGGGCTGTGTGGGGACATCGACGACCTCTTCGAGGCCCTGGCGTTACACGCGACGGACTCCGATTACTGGAGAGCCGATGTACTGTCGCTTCTGGAGACGAAATTCCTGGAGGAGTCGACCGAGACCGGCGGTTTCGACGACCTTCAACGAGCCGCTGAACTCGCCCACAGCCTGGGCGATGATCGGGCCTGTGTCCGCTGGAACCTGGCGCTGGTGGTGGGGGCTGCCCGGACGGCGCGCTTCGACATGGCCAGTGACCACCTCAACGAGGCCTCGCGCTGTCTGTCGTCCGACGACCCGCTCGCTGAGGCGCACCGTTTTGTGACGGCATACCTTGAATTTGAGCGCGGCGCGGGCCGCAGTGTGGTCCGCGACGCCGTCACCGAAGATGCCATCGATCGTGCGACGCGCCGACAGGTGGATACCGAGTTTTGTGTCGGGCTGGAACCCATCGGATTTCGCCTCGAAGAACAGCTGCCGGCGGCCGTGATGCGCATCGTCGATCAGCTCGCAATCGAGCCGGGCCCTCCCGAAGAGTTCGGGCTGCGCACGGCGAGCACCGTCGTCGGACAGGCCCGCGCCGCCTATCTGGCCGGAATTCGCGACCTGCAACGCGGTCAGCCCCGGCCCGCGGCCCGCGCTCTCCAGGATGCCCGCCTTCACTTCGCCCACATCCGCCATCTCCCGGGGCTGGTGCGCGTTGAATTTATCGACGACGTCATCTTCGATGGGCAGCTCCACGAATGGGCCGACGGCGATTCGGACGCAGAATTCGAGGGTGTCGACACCGACGACCCACTGACTCAATTGCGCAGCGGTGGAGCTCATCGCGTCGCCGCCGACGGTGCGGACTCTACAGAATCGTTCTCCGATGAAGATATCGCCCACCTGGTGGCAGCGCTGTTAATCGGCGGGCGAGATGGTGACATCGCCCTGCTCATCGACGATTACGACCGGCTTCCCGACCGCCTCTGTCAGGCCCCCGCCGCGGCTCGCAGCGGTGAACCGTCGGCGCCGATCATCATCGGAGACGATGCCGATGACGCCGGAGAATAATATTGATTCCACGTCCGGGGGCGGAGCACGCGACGACTTGGATGCACAACTGCGCAGCCTTACAGGTGACCGATACCGCACTGAAACCGAACTCGGTCGCGGAGCCATGGCCACAGTGCTACTGGCACAGGACACCGAATTGGACCGCCAGGTCGCCGTCAAAGTGCTTCACGCCCATCTGTTGAGCGACGAAACCCACCGGGCTCGGTTTCGACGCGAAGCCGAGTCGGTGGCTCACGTCGACCACCCGGGGGTGTTGGAAATTTACGATTTGCTGGCCGATGGCGATCAATTTCTGGCCATCGTCATGGAGTGCGTCACCGGCCCGTCGCTCGACGAATTACTGGAGGCGAGCCCCCCGATCTGTCCGGAACTGGCATCGGAAATTGCCATACCGCTGCTGGAGGCACTGGCTCACA
>CAYUPT010000409.1:0-3678 GCA_964446725.1 uncultured Bradymonadales bacterium
CGTCGACAGTGACCCCACTGTGGTTCGGCGATTTCGCGAACAGGGCATCGAGGCTGTGTGGGGCGACGCCGACGAAAAGAATACGCTCGAAGAGGCCGGTGTCGGTAGTGCGCGAGTCGTCGTGGTGACCACCGGTGATCTCCATCACCTCCAGGCGGTTCGCCGGCTCGCGACGGACGACGCGCTGTTGTGGCTTCACGCCTTTGAAGAAAATGATGCCGAAACAGCGCAGATGATGGGCGCTCAGACCATCACCTATTCGCGGGCAGCGGCCGATTCATTCATGGAGTGGTTTCGCGAGGAATTTGAAAATCGTTGAAAGAATGGCCGGTCGCCTTACGTTTGGCGATGACGCGGGATATGGGCGTTGGTTTCCCGAGGCGACAGGAAGCGGCAAACGGGGTTCATCATGGAGCGCCAGGGAGCCGACAGCGGTCTGGGACAGATGGTGACGAGCCGTCGATGGTGGGGGCTTTTCATGGCGGTGACACTGCTCTTTGTCGCCATCGCCGAGCCGTCTGTAGAGGCCGCTATCTTCGGGGTTGTGGCCGGCTTGTTGGCGGCGACACTTCGTCATCACCTCCGGGATGCGCCGGCCACTTCGTTTCGGCTGGCGGGATTGCTGCGATTTGTGCCGTACTTTGCGAGTATTTCGATCCGCGGCGGTCTCGACGTTGCTCGCCGTTCGTTTTCTCCGTCGCTGCCCATTGAACCGGGGTTTATGGAGTACCGGCTCCACCTCCATCCCGAGAGCGGAGCCGCCGTATTCTTCGGTGCCGTTATCAGTCTCGTGCCGGGGACGCTGTGCGTCGAACTCGACGACACCCCGATCGTATTGGTCCACGTCGTCGATATGGACGCCGAAGTCAAAGAGGAATTGCGAGAACTCGAAGAGCGCGTCGCCGATCTATTTGCCGTCCCTATCGATAGAACGAAGTCTTCACAGTGGATCCATGGCGGTCGGGAGGCATCATGACTACGGCGTATGTGCTGCTGGCATCGGTGCTTATGCTCAGTTTCGGAGGGGGCGCGGTTCGACTGATCCGGGGGCCGAGTCGGGCGGACCGAATGATGGGTGCCCAGCTGTTCGGATCCACGGGGGCGGCGATGGTATTGGTCCTGGCGATTGCCATGGATCTGTGGGTGCTTGTCGATGTGGCAATGGTCTTTGCGGCGCTGGCGGCGGTGGCCGTCATCGCCTTTGTTCAGCGGGCGGAAATTGCCGATAATGCCTCACCACCGACGACGGGGAGTGATTGATGGAGGTTCTTGGCTGGACGGGCTGGCTGTCGATTGCGTCGATTGCCGTCGGTGCCATCTTTTTTGGGGCCGGCACCATGGGCATGCTGCGCTTTCCAGACGTCTATACTCGATTACACGCCCTGACGAAGGCCGATAATCTGGGATTCGGCTTCGTGGTTCTCGGTTGTATGATCGTGGCGCCGGGAGCGGCGGAGGTCGTCAAGTTGGCGGTGACCTGGTTGTTGATCCTGGTGGCCGGCACCACGGCGGCTCATGTGGTGGCCAATGCCGCGCTTCAGGAAGGAGTTAACGTCGGCGATTCAACCGACGCCGACGAAACCGGGGGAGACCGCTCGTGCTCTTGATATTTGACGTCGTTTTGGCATTGACACTTGTCTGGCTGGTCTATCACACCCTTTCGCGTCGCGATCTCTTCAAGTCCGTCGTTCTCTTTATCACGTACGGGGTGTTGCTAAGTCTGGTCTGGGTACGGCTCGGCTCCGTCGACCTGGCGCTGGTGGAAGTCGCGATCGGCGCCGGAATAACGGGAGCATTATTTTTGAACACCCTGGGACGGATGCAGCGGATTCGGCGGGCCGGAGAGGGCGCACATGACCCGGAGACGCCGATTTCGTCCAGTGAAGTCGACGCCGAAGGGGAGGAGCGATGAAGTGGGAGATTTTCTTCCGGGCCATCGTGGCCATCGGCGTGATCTGCGGCGGAGCACTGGTCGCGTGGGGAATTGTCGATGCCCAGGGAATGGCGCCAGAGGCCGCGGGGGCCGCCGTCTTTTGGCATCTGGAAGACAGCGGCGTCGACCATCCGGTCACCGCCGTATTGCTCAACTTCCGGGCCTACGACACATTTCTCGAGATTTTGGTGTTGACCACTGCGTTCTGGGGGGTCTGGTCGCTTCGAGGACGGCGAGCACCGCCGCTGTCGAGGCCCCCGGGCCAGTTGCTTTCGCGTATTGCGGCGTGGCTGATTCCCGTATTCGCGGTGATCGCGGTCTACATTCTGTGGGCGGGCTCTCATCGGCCGGGAGGCGAGTTTCAGGCCGGCGCTGTGTTGGGCGCCGCCGGAATTCTGGCATTGCTCGTCGGCAAGGCGGTTCCGGGATCGCGACGGGCCTTGTTGCGTCATCTCATGGTGGTCGGTGGCGGGGCGACCTTTCTCGGTATGGGAGCTGTGGGCTTGTTGATGACTGGCGATTTCTTCGGCTTCGCCCCCGGATGGGCGAAAGGAGCGATTCTGATTATCGAAGTGGCCGCTGTCGTCTCCGTTGCCTTTGTGCTGATCTGCCTATTTGCCGGCGGTGTCGCCCGCCTTTCGGGAGATGTGGAGCATCGTCCCGTCGGGCCCGGCGAGTCCACCGGCGTCGGCGAGATCGAGTACCGCGATCTGCGGGCCGCCATCGAGACCGCCTACCACAAGGCCACGAGCCGGGGAGGCGACGATGACCACTGAATTGGTCTACGCCGCCACCAGTGTCGTGTTGATGAGCCTGGGGTTGTACGCGTTGATTGTGCGGCGCCACATGATCCGGCGTCTGCTGGCGGTCAACATCATGGGTTCCGGGGTCTTCGTCGCCTTTATCTCCTTGAGTGCTGGGGGCGACACCGTGGACCCGGTGCCCCAGGCGATGGTGTTGACCGGGATTGTCGTCGCCGTCAGTGCCACAGCGGTGGGACTGGTACTGATTCGCCGGATTTACCGGGCTACGGGAAGTACGCGCCTTCGCGTCGAGTCCGACAGCAGCGACGACGACCGGGGAGATACATGATGGAGTGGCCCTGGATTTCGTCGACGGTCATGCTTCCTCTGGCGACGGCCTTGCTGTGCGGTGTTGTCCCGGCGCGCCGGGCCGCTGTCGTCGGCATCATCGGGTCTGTGATGACCGCCTGTTCGGTGGCCGGGCTCCTGTGGCGGCTATGGCATTACGGCGCCGTTGCCGAGGCGCTGGGAGGTTGGGGCGCACCGCTTGGGATCGAGCTGTACGCCGACGGGTTTTCGGCCCTGATGCTGGCGATGACCGCCGCTGTGGGCATATTCGTAAGCCTGTTTTCCGTCGGATATTTCGGTGGCAGTCCCGAAGGTGCAACGCCGGATTCCGGTCACCACGAGGGATTTTTCTGGTCGCTGTGGCTCGTCGTGTGGGCGGCCCTCAATGGCGTCTTTGTCTCCGCCGATCTATTCAATATGTACGTCTGTATTGAATTGATGGGACTGGGCTCGGTGGCGCTCGTGGCACTGGCGGGCCCGATGGCACTGCGGGCGGCGATGCGCTACCTGCTGGTCACCCTTGTCGGGTCGCTCTTTTATCTGCTCGGTGTGGCGTTGATCTACGGGGGCTGGGGAACGCTGGATATTCAGTTATTATCGGAGCTCATGGAAGCTACAGCGGCCTCCGAGGTTGCCCTGGGCGTGATGACCCTG
>CAYUPT010000409.1:3688-4350 GCA_964446725.1 uncultured Bradymonadales bacterium
CGGCATTGGTGCCACTGCACTTCTGGTTGCCCGCCGCCCACGCCAATGCTCCGGCGCCGGTCAGCGCCGTGTTGTCGGCGCTGGTCGTCAAGGCATCCTTCTATATGCTCGCGAGACTCTGGATCGACGTCTTCGAGGTCGTCGATACCGAGGCAATGGCCGTGGTCCTCAGCACTCTGGGAGCGGTCGCGATATTCTGGGGAAGTCTTCAGGCATTGCGTCAGACGCGACTCAAATTGCTCGTCGCCTACTCGACAGTGGCCCAGATTGGCTATCTCTTCGTGGCCTTTGCGCCGGCCACCGTCGACGCCGCCGCAGAAGCCGCCTGGCATGGCGTGGCGTACTTCGCGATTGCGCACGGATGCGCCAAGGGCGCGATGTTTTTGGCCGCCGGCGCCATTGCATCCGGACTCGGCGGCGATCGCTTCTCGCAGATGCGGGGCGCCGGGATCGAATTGGCACTGCCGATGTTTGCATTCGCGCTTGCCGGACTGGGGTTGATGGGACTGCCGCCCAGCGGCGGATATACGGCCAAGTGGTATCTGTTGACCGCCGCTGCGCGCGCCGGGATGCCGGTGGTGGCGGCGGTGGTCACCATCGGCGGGTTGCTGGCCGCGCTATACGTCTTCAAGGCGCTATTTTTCGCCTTTGCGCGCAGCAGC
>CAYUPT010000410.1:0-4345 GCA_964446725.1 uncultured Bradymonadales bacterium
CAATTCGAGGTTCATCGACAGCCGCCGCAAGATGATGTGTTGCAGTCCCAGACGTCCCCGGGGGCTGATGGCCGGCGAGGTGCCGAGTTGATCGCCGCTCCAGTCGACGACGGCGCCGCCTCGAAGCTCGGGGCCGACGGTGATGAATTGGCGACCCACAATCGGCAGGTGGACTTGTTCGGCCTCGGCGCCGACGGGACCGGTGGGGCCGACGAAGGTCAGGGCAAAGACCAGGGTGGTGATCGCGACCAGTGGAAGTCGATGGTATCTCAAATCAGCTCACCAGGCTCAGGATAATGTAGCCGACGCCGGAGATAATGAAGTCCAAAATGACGACGGCGAGGCTCGCGTTGACAACGGCATTGGTCGTGGCCCGGCCGACGCCGGCGCTTCCGCCAAAGACGTTGAGGCCTGCGTGGCAGGCGACAATCGGGATCGCCATGCCGTAAAAGAAGGCCTTGCTGAGGCCGAGCAGAACATCGAACCAGCCGATAAAGCTCATGTCGAAGAACGTACGGACATTGAGCCCGAAGGAAACCTGAGCAGTAATGGCGCCGGCGGTGAAGGCGACGAGCACGGCAAAGATGCTGAGGACCACCGTCATAATCGTGGTGGCAATAAAGCGGGGGACCACCAGGTAGTCGACGGGCTGGGCGGCCGACATTTTGAGGGCGTCGACCTGTTCGGTGACGACCATACTGCCGATCTGGGCGGCCATGCCGGTGGCGACCCGGGTGGCGAGCATCATGGCGGTGATCGTCGGCGCGAACTCCCGTAGCAACAGCTGCAAAAACAGACCGCCGAGCATCTGGAGGTCGCCGGTGATCTGCTGGGCCTGAAAGCCGGCCTGGTAGATCAGGATCATCCCCAGAAAGCCAAGGGTCACGGCGATAAAGACGATGGAGCGATTGCCCACCTCGTGGAGTTGCTCGAAAATCGCCTTCCAGCGCGTCCGCCCCTTGACCATGTAGTACAGCGTCAGGCCGAAGAGCTGAAAGATCTCGCGGACCGTGGTGCCGATCGCGGTAAAGGGCCGTCCGATGGCGGCCAGGAATTCCGTAAAGCTCGACGGCGGTCGGCGACGGGGACCGGCGTTGGATTGTTCGGCGTTCGATTCCATAGCGCGCTACTCGTTACAGGTCGCCGTAGACCATGAGGTAATCGATGACGAAGATGGCGATGGCACTGCCGACGACGGAGGCATTGACTGAGCGGCCGACGCCCTGAGCGCCGCCGCGGGTCGCCAGGCCGAAATAACAGGAGATGACGGCGATGGCGACGCCGAACATCACGGATTTGATCAGGCCGTGCCACAAATCCTCGAGCAGCACGTAGCTGACGACGCTCTGATAAAAGAGCACCATGTCGACGCCCAGCAGGTACTGGCTGGTGATGGCGCCGCCGATAAGCGCCGTGAAATTGCCGACGACGACGAGCAAAAACATCATCACGATCATCGCCAGAAAGCGCGGCACCACCAGGTAGGCCACCGGGTCGATGGCCAGTGCCCGCAGGGCGTCGATCTGATCGGTGACATTCATGGTGCCCAACTCGGCGGTATTGTTGGCCCCGACGCGTCCGGAGAACATCAATCCAATGAGAATGGGACCGACCTCGCGCAAAATCGAGTATCCGGCGCCCCAGCCAAGCAGGCCGTGAGCCTGGTATTGCTCGATGTACAGGCCGCTCTGGATGACCATGATGGCGCCGACGAGGACGGCGGTGACCATGACGATGGGAAAGCTCTTGACGCCGACCCACCTCGGGGCCGTCGAATTTCCAGCGCCAGGGCATGAGATTGACAATGATCTGCCACATCAACATGGCCAGCCCACCGGCGTGGTGAGCCCAGGTCATCGCGTAGTCGCCCAGTGCCTGGAGGGCACTTTTGAGCCGGGATGCGAATTTCTGCATGGCAATCATCAGGTATCTAGTTCGTCGTCGCTGTAGCCCTGCCAGAATTGACTGACCGTCGGGTTGTCACAGGTGTCGAAATCGGATTCGGTGCCCGTAAAGAGCAGGCGGCCCTCTTCGATGAGCGCAAAGCGCTCGCAGATCGGTTTGATACCGCCAATGTCGTGGCTGACCGTCACCGATGTGACACCACCTTCGGTTTTCATTTTCTGGAGAAGAATAAAGATCTTGGAACTGGTCACCGGGTCCAGGCCCGCCGTGGGGTCGTCGTAAAATAAGATGGGCGGACGTCGGATGACGGCGCGGGCAAAACTGACGCGCTTTTTCATACCGCCGCTAAGTTCGCGTGGATATTGATGACCGATGCCCGGCAGACTGATGTCGTGGAGGGCCTGTTCGACGCGCTCGTCGATCTCGGCCTCACTGTAGCCGCCTTCCTGGCGAAGTGGAAAGGAGATATTTTCGGCGACGGTCATAAAATCGAAGAGGGCGTAATTTTGAAAGAGCATGCCGATGCGAAATCGCAGATCCGCCAATTCGGTGGTGCTCAGCGAATGGACGTCGGTATCGTCGATAAAGACCTTGCCGGCGTCGGGGGTAACGAGCCCGCAGATGATCTTGAGGAGCAGCGATTTGCCGGCGCCGCCAGGGCCGATAAGACCGACGTTGGAGCCCTCGTCGATGGTCAAGGAGACGTCGTCGAGGACGATGCGCCCCTGGTGGTATTTGGTGATATTTTCGACGCGAATCACGAGACCTCCGCCAGGCGAGAGCGGGCATCGTCGGCGTATCGACTATCGGGGTAGTCGTCGATAAAGTGCTCGAGGGCCCGCCGGTACGAGCGCTCGGCGCCCCGGAGTCGCTCAATGGAGACCAGATGCCAGCTGACGCGCGCCGCGTCGGGGTGATCGGTGCCGAAGGTGTCCAGAAATTGCTGGAAGTGGTCGGCGGCGGCGTCGTAGTCGCTGCGGTACAGCATCTCGATGCGACCCATCAGATAGCGGGCGTCGGCGGCGCGCTGGGAGTGGTAGCTGCCGATAAACCAGGACTCGTCGGTTCGATCGGCGACAATGGCCAGGGCGGACGTCGCCGGCCCCCATTGCTGGTGGTCGGCGTAGATGCGCCCCATCTGGTAGAGCCCCTCGTCGGTGGCGGCGCAGTCGTGGCAGCGCATGTAGGCGGCGCGAAACGCGTCGAGTGCGTCGTCTGGGCGATCCAGAATTTCATTGAGGGTCAGACCGCGCTCGAGGTGAATCTGGGAGGCCATGCGGTCGTCGTCCGTCTGTTCGGCCAGTTCTGCCAGGTGGTCGACGAGCTCTGTGGCGCTGCTTCGGTTGCGCTCGGTGCGCACCAGAAATTGAAGCGCCAGCTCCGAGCCCGCCCAGGGGGGCGTTTCGACGATGGTCTGGTGCAGAAGTCGGCGACCTTCGTCGATGTCGTCGTCGTATTCGACGGCGAGGCGTCCCAATTCGTAGAGGGCCCGACTGGCGACGTTGTCGCTGGAATCTTCGTCCCACAGCTCCTGGAAGCGCAGGCGCGCCGTTTCGGCGTCGTTTCGCTTCAATGCAATACGGGCGCGGTCGAATTCGGCGCTGCGCCGCTGTTCTGTAGTCGGCGCCCGGGCGATCAAGTCGGCGAGCTTCTCCTCGGCATCGATGGGGTCGAGCCGCATGGCTTGCGCGTATTCATCGCTCCATTGCTGGTCTTCCTGTGTGACCTCGCCGAAGGGCGAGCAGGACCACAGCACAGCGCTCATCAGCAGGGGGATGAGCCACCGCAGGTGACTGCGACGGGAAGCAGGGAAATGTGCGCGAAAAGTGGTGGTCACGGCGGACTGAGGGGAAGCGGTCTGGGAAATCATCGAACCGTACTTTACTCAAAATTGATCAAATGACCAGCGGGTGGTGATTCCGGGGGCGTGGGTGACCCGGGTTTTGCCGTTGATGGCGGTACACACGCAGTGCCGCGCTCCCGAATTCGACGACGTCAAAATCGGGCGATAACATCGGCGAATCCGGACTCTTTGGCCCCCTCGGCCTCCGCCCCGTCCTGTCTTGAGGCGACTTGTCGAATTGTCGGGACATGGCGCGCCTTCGGATGGCCGCTGTCGTCGGGATGTATTCCGTCGAGTCGAGACTGCTCTTGTTCGACCCTGTGTTGCCGACCCGGTATGGGTCGTCGTCTCATCTGCTTACCCCTGTGAAGGGGCGGGTTTTTTAGCGCCCATGCAGGTGACTGAAGACGCCCGCTTGCACCTCCCAAAGGAGGTGGTGTGGACCGCAACCGCTTTTTGGTGAGACAAAATTTTTGGAACCCGTTAACCACCCCGGTGGGCGTTTTTCAGCCCCCGGAGACCCGGCCCGGTGTCTCCCGAATATGCCTACCCGAAGATCCGCTTTGAACACGGATCTGGCAGCGCCCGGTTGAACGC
>CAYUPT010000411.1:0-4342 GCA_964446725.1 uncultured Bradymonadales bacterium
GATTTGTCCGGCTTCGTTGCGCTCAAGCCTCGACATATCCTCCGGATATGCCTACTTTTGATCGCTTTGAAGCCGAACAAATCATCTCGCCGAGCGCTGGGAGCGAAGCGACCGAATACTCTTGGGGTGCTCGGTCCGCTTTTTTTTGACCGCTTCTAAGACGCGGCGGCTGTAAAGTCCGGAATTTTTGTTGCATACAATGAGAGTCCGATTTGCGACGAGTTGAATAATTCCTCGCGCCGGCTCTCTATTGATGTTTGCGATTGGCTACAACCAGGCCCCCGACTTCCCTACTGGCACAGCGGTGGGACTTTTGGCGTTGTGTATCCTCGTCAGTTGCGCCGGCTGCTCGTTCGTCGAATTCGAGCGCAGTCCCTATGCGCCGCGCGGCGTCGACGTCATCTACTCCGAACAAGAAGATATCACATTTTTGGTGTGGCGCGTCGGAGACGAAGTCGATTTCGACCGCATCGACTTCGAACTGTACATCGATGGCGAGTACCGGCCGATTGACCTCGACGAGGCTCCATTTCCCAGTGCTCCCTTCGAGTGCGATCGCAATTACTACTGTGTGCAATACCAACTCGATGGTCGATGGACGTCGGCATCAAACCAGGCGCCCCTTCGCGCCATCGACAGCCTCCACGGCGTATTCGAGTCGACGTCGGCCCGCCACGACGAGGCAGAAGAGACCTTCTCCATCGCCCCCATCGCCGTCGACAACAACCAGGGGGCTCGGGCTCGCCTCGATGACTGGTTTGCCGACGCAAATATTCCGATTCGACGCTCCTTTCAGTGGGGGATGACCGCGGCCGCCGATGGCGAAGCCTCGAATTGTACCCCCCGCTCTCCGGAGCGTTGGAATGGGTTGTCGACCCGGGTCGAACTACCCCATGACTGGATAAGCTCCACTCCGTGTTTCGTCGTCCGGCCCGACCGCCGCGACGCCGACGGCGCCGAGGTCCGCGACCGACTCATCGAATCGCCGATGTTGTATCCCGAGGAGATCGACACCCCGCTCCCAGACGTCGAACATCCGATTCAACTGGCCTTTCTCGTCGATCTCGAGGTGGCCAATCAGCCGCGATGCGAGCAATACGTCGATTCCATCCGGGAGACCGTCTTTTCTACACTCGACGAACTCGACGATCCGGAAGATGCCGACGAAACGCCGCGCGACGTCGATTACACCGACCTCGGCACCTACCGGCCCATCGATGCCGACGGCAACGAATACTCCGGCTGCGACCAGGAGGCATCGTCGCGCTATCCCGTCGACGAAATTCTGGTCGCCGCCGACGAGCAGGCCGCCGCCCAGAGCGACCCATCGGTGCTCGTCGTCGTCTACCTCAACAACCTCGATCTGCCGCCTGCCCAGTCGAAAGTCGAAGACCTCCAGCCGTTCTTCGAGGAGCGAGACGACGACGCCAACCCCCATCATTTTCACTGGGCGATCGGTTCGGTTACGATAATGTCGCTTTTTGAATGGAGCGAGACGACGCCCTGGGCTCCTGTGGAAGACGACAACTTCTTGCCGTCCATCGAGACCGACGTCGAGCGCAACTTCCCACTTCGAAGCACTCAATTCGAGGGCTACGACTCCGTCGCGCTATATGCTCCAAATGCCGCCGACGACCCCGAATATTTCCGGATCTGTTCGTTTTCGCCCACCCCCGTTGGCGTCGAGCTTTCGCCAGATCCGCCGGTCCCTTACCTTACCAGCACTTGGCCATGGCCCGACGGTGGGGCCCCGGAGTTGCTCTTCGATATCGAACCACAGCGGTTTGTCTCCTATACCGCCTTCCGGGAGACTCGCATCGCCGGTGTATACGAAGTCTGTGACGAGTACTGCGACCATCCATTCTGGGGCCCGAACGACAGGTTACATGATTCATGGGTCGATGAGACGGGAGTCTGCAGGTGGAATTGAGAAATGACATCGGCGTCGGAATCATCGCCGCTCTGCTATGGGCGCTCATGGTCCCCGCCAACGCCCATGCCGACGACGGCGGCAATGAACGCCCGACGCTCCAGGAGCGCTACGCCTCCAAGGACGGCCGACTATACGGTCACCTGGGGGCGACGATGATCATCCGCGACGATTTTTATCGCTCCCTGGGCTACGGGTTGGACGCCGGCTACTATGTCAATGAGACGATCGGTTTCGAGTTGCGAGCTCATAATCTGCATACCGGATTGACCCACACCGGCGATCAGATGCGCCGCGACTACGAATTGGTCCCCGATATGAGAGCCCCGACGGCCGCGTTTGGCGCCGGCACCCGCATCTCCTGGGGCTATGGCAAGGTCTTGACACTGGGCGACTATGTCGTTCACTTCGATCCTCAGTTTATCACGCATGCCGGAATCACTCTTGCAGAAGAGCGTGTCGTGCCGACTGCAACGATTGGCGCCGGATTTTTGACGCACTGGCAATTTGGGATTCAAGTCAAACTCGACCTTCAGATGAGTCTTCACATCGAACATCGAGACCGCGGGATCGTCCCGGCCACCGGCTTTGCTCCGGTTCTCAGTGTGGGATGGTCTCCGCAGTGGCGATGGGGAGGCGAATCGTGATCACCGGCGCCTACACCGCTGTGACGTCTATCGACGCCGGCCTAACCCTGGCTGTTGCCGCCGTTGTCGCCGCCCCCCTGTTGGGCTGTGTGGCCATGGAAGAAGTGGCTCCGGAGCGCGGCGACCTCTTTGCCCCACTCCACGACGCCGACCTGTCGAGTTTCGAATACCAGCTGGCCATCGACCGCCATACCGGCCGCGATGACGGTTGGACCGACGTCGGCGACGCCCTGCTTCAACTGGCCAACTGCGAGCCCATCTCCCGAGACGAAGCCCCCGAACTGGAAACTGACTCCGAGCCCCGTCTGCTCGTGGAGATGGTTCGACTCGAGGATCAACGCCGACTTCGCCTCTACCGCCGGGGCCTCCGGGGCCTGGATGCCGACGATGGACAATGGCCGCAGGAGACGATTCACACCCGCTGGGGCCGCCGCGATTTCTTCGAGCGCCGGGCTCCCGACGTCGACACCGACGAATTACTTCAGTGGCCTGAACGCGGCGAGCGCTGGCCCGACGAGTGGCCGGCTCGAATCGACGTCGAGCACCGCTGCGAGGAGCTCGAACAGCGCGTCCCGGTCCAGAATATTCGGCCCCCCTTCGACGCCCTGGAAAACGACAGCATCAGCGCTCTTCTCGTCGAGGAGTGGCTCCAGACCCAGTGGGTCCGAAAAGCAATCGACGAAGTCGATGAAACCAGCCGGTTGCACCGGCGCGCCCGATGGACGGTGACGGCCCACCGAGCCGACATCGCCTTCGCATTGCGGCAGCGACAAGACGCCGTCGAAGTCGCCGAAGATGCCGTCGACGACATGGCCCTGCGAACCCTCGGCGAATTGCGCGAAATTGCCGCCGATGACGATGATAAACTCGACGACGACACACGCGTCGCCCTCTCGCATCGCGCCGCCCGGCTGGCCATCGAACTCGGCGATACCGACGCCGCTCTTTCGGCCCTCGACGACCTGCTGGAGTACGCCGACGGCAATCTCGTCGATATGGCGCGCTACTACGCCACCAAGCTGACCTGGCAGGACGGTCGATGGAGCGAGGCCGCGGACTACGGATCGGAGATGATCGACGCCCCGCAACCCGTCGAATCGGCATACGCCTATTTCGCCGCCACCGCCCATCGCCACGACGGTCGCGAGGACTCCTTTTTGGGCATGGCTCGTCAGGCACTACGCGACCACCGTCGCCACGCCGACGATCCCTTTCTCGGCGCTCTGTACCGGCAGGTCCTTCGGGAATTGACGCGCTACGAAGTCGACGAACGCACCGAGGAGCTGCTCGAGGAATTCGGCCCGCGCGCCGAGTTGTGGACGAGAATGCGCGAATTCGCCGAGATCGCCCTCGATATGGGTCGCCCGGAGGTCGCCGAATATATGGTCGATCTGCTGGCCGACCAGACCCACGACGCCCGGCGGATTCCTCAACTCCGCGCCATCCTGGCGCTCGCCGCCTTTATGCGCGACGACCGCGACGACTTCGAGGGCCACATCGAAGCCCTCATCGACAGGCCCGATGAGTTGCTTCAGGCCGTCCCGCGCAGTCGACGAGCCGCCTTCTTCGCCCATCGCGACGCCGAATTGGCCCGGGTCCTTCGCGCCACACTTCCCCTGATGGCCGAATGGGGCGACGGCCCCGGCATCGAGGCCACTCGCCAGCTGTGGCTAGAGGTCATTGTCGATCAGACCCAGAATTTTCTTCGCAACGTTCCCGAAAGCGTGGTCAGCAACGAGTTGGCGGAACTCTACGAATTGGCCGG
>CAYUPT010000412.1:0-4318 GCA_964446725.1 uncultured Bradymonadales bacterium
AGTACTGAATGGTGGTGGTCGGCCCGGCGGCATCGACACCTCCCGTAAAGTACCAGAAGCCGCGAAACGGGACGTGGCCCATCCAGGCTGTGGCCTCCATCTGGAGATCGGAGAGGTTCGAGAAATCGGAGGGAATCGATGCCGGCGGACAGTCGCCGCCGCACAGCACATCGGTGTGGAAACCGTCGTCCCCGGGGCTTCCGTCGCTGCCGCCACCGGCGTAGACCAGATTGTTGTTGAGGACGGCGCCGGCTTGGCCGGTGCGTGCACCGCCGGACATCCGCTGACTGGGACCGAAGGTCGTCCACGACTCCAGGTGGCCGTCGTCGCCGACGGTGGTCACCTTGATATTGGTGTCGGTGGAGCCGTCGCTGTCGCCGCCAAACACGAAGATCTGGGGATCGACGTCGGCCACGGCGCTGGCGTTCGATTCGTAGGCTACGGCGGCCGTCAACTCCGTGCGAGGTGCCGGCATCAGCATCTCGTCGCCGTCATCGTCGAGTCCCAGGGTGGCGTCGCCGACCCACTGGTCGCGAGCTCCGTCGACTTCCACCGAGAATAACTCGTAGTCGTCGCGGCTCGAGCCGTCGTCTCCGTCGCCACCGATGGCGTAGATGAAGTACTCGTCATCGACCGTCGGATGGGGAGCAAAGGTGATACCGGCGGCCTGGCGGGCATGGTTGAGCGTGGCCACCTGATGCCAGGTACCCAGTGAGCCCTGAGACAGGGGCTGGTCGGTGTCGTCGGGAATGTCGGTGCCGTCGTCGGTATAGGAGCTGTCGCCGGCATCGACGGTGGCGATCAACGACTCGTCGCCGTAGGCATCGTCGGGGTCCTGGTTGCGGTACACCGCGTAGTAGTCGATATCGTGGTTGATATCGGTTGGCGGGTCCCAGGAGATGGTGAGTGTCACACCATCGACGGGAAGCTGGATTGGTTGGGGCTCACTGGCCAGTGATTCGCCTCCCGGGTTTGCCGGATCGTCGTCGGTATAGACGGCGGAGACCCGGTAGTAGTAGGTGCCGGCGTCGAGACCGTCGACGCTGCCGGTGGACTCATCGAAGATGTCGGAGACGTCGATGTCGACGTCAACGATATCGGGCACGTCCAGTGGATCGAGGACCTGGGCGCGAAGGATTTCATCGGTGGTCTGGCCCTCGTCAGAGCCGCCGACGAGGTAGACGAAATCGTCGATGCGCACTCCGTCGGCCATCGACCGGCCACTGGGCAGATCGTAGGGCAGAGTCGACCAGGAGTCGGGAGCCCCGAAGCGGTCGAGTCGGGCGAACTCACCGGAGCTGATGGCGGTGTCGGTGGTGCCGTCGTCGCCGCCGACGACGTACAGGTAGCGACTGGCCCGGGTGGGGGCGCCGGAGAAGGCCGTCGGCGCCCGACGGGGCACGTCGAAGTCATTGCCGGCCTGAAACTCCAGAAATTTCTCGGCGGGGTTTGTCGTCGTAATCGGCGAGTATTCGGCGTAGGTGCCATCGGGATTGGTCACCCGCATATAACAGGCGCTCAGAGCCTCCAGGTTTCCGGTGTCGACGGTGATGTCGATGTCGGAATCGGTGACGCTGTCGACGGTAATATCGGGCTGGTCGAGCTGATCTTCGTCGGTTTCGTCGCTGCCGCTTTGCTGACAGAAGACGTCGACCTCCGGATCATCGGGGACGTCGCGGAAATTGGCGCCTTCGACATCGACGTCCAGTGCCGCCTCACCGGTGGGCCAGGAGGCGGGGCTGACGCTGTCGACGATCGGCGGTCGCTCTTCGGTGACCTGGAAGGCATCATCCAGGACCCCGACACTTCCGTCGGGATTGACGACGATGAGGTCGTAGAAGCCGGTGTCGAGCCCGGAGGGAACGACGCCGTTGAGTTCGGTTTCGTCGATAAACTGGACGGCGCGTATCTCGCGGCCCAGGGCGTCGGAATCGCCATCGACGGGATTGAGATAGGCCCGGGGGACGGCCTCAAATTGGACCTGACCGTCGTCGGGGTCTTCGACGGCTGTGATTTCGACGCCGGTGCTCTGGTCCTGAGCGCCGAAGGGGGGATCGATGTCGTCGATGGCGACGGTCAACTCGGAGGTGATGGTCACCAACTCGTCGGATTGATTGCTACAGGTGATCTCCTGGTCGGTAAGCCGGACGCCGAAATCGGCGGCGTTTTCGCCATCGTTGAGATCGTCGTCATCGATGTCGTCGAGCATATTTTCGGGGATGGTGGCGTTGAGGACCTGGGGACGATCGTCGTCGTAGTCGTGATCGAGAGCGGTGGTCGCTCCGTCGGGGTGGACCAATTCCACCTCGTCGACGGTCCCGCCGTATAGTCCGGCGGCGTAGACGGTGACCTGGGTATTCATTTCGTCGAAGACGACCGGTGGGTCGACGAAGATCGGAAGCGGGCCGTCGGTGACGCGAAGCTCCTCCTCGTACGTCGAAGAGCAGTCGCCGGGGTTGATGACTTCAAAGGTCGCCCAGTCGCCGGGGACCGATGATTCAAAGGTGACGGTGGCGGTGGTGCCGTCGTCATTGACGTCGATATCATCGTCGTCGGCGGCGACGCCGTTGAGCAGATAATCGGCGTCGTCGCGCAGGTCCTGGCCGGAGACGGTGAGTGTGGTCCCGCCGTCGGCGCACACCCGACTGGGGATGACGCTGTCGATGGTGGGAGGCACGGTGCGCTCCAGACTGATGGTGTCGGAGCCGCAGGCCAGCGGTTCTGACGCGGTGACCGTAACGTCGAATTCATCGTCGATGAGGTCTTCCGGCACCGTCGTCGAGATGCCGCCGCATAGATCGAGGTCGAAGTCGTCGAGCGCCGGGCTGCATCCGCTCAGTTCGAAGTCGATGGACTCACCATCGATGGTGACGGTGGGCTCTTCTCCCTGCGGGTCGTAGAGAAATTGCCCGAAGAGTTCGAGGTCGCCGTCGAAGTCGGCGTCCTGGCAAAAGCCGTCGGGATCGGCGTCGGTGATCGACGGGGAGCCGGCGGCGTAAAATTCTTCGGATTCCGGGCTCTGACATTGGATCGGTTCTGGATTGACGGCGACCATCGAGTAGGCGCCGCTGAAGTCGGAGGGATCGTCGACGTCGACTTCCAGGCCGGCGCAATAACGGGTGTCGTCCTGTCCGTCCACATCTTCGCAGTCCGTCGGTTCGGCGTCGTATTCGGTGTCGTCGATGACGACATGGGGCGCGGCCCCGTCGATCTCAAAGAGGTGAGTACCTTCGGCGTCAAAGGTCACAGAGCCGTCGTTGTTGCAGACAGTGCGAGGCTCGACGGAGGTAATCTCCGGGGGAGGAACGACACCGAGCGTGGTATCTTCGGTGGAGTGGCAGCCGACGGGTTCCGGGTTTTCGACACCGACATCGACGTCGGTGACCCATTCGTCGGCATCGACCTCGTCGTCGAGGTCACCGGCCGGAATCGAGACCGTCAGCTCCGTACATCGCTGGGCGTCAGTGTTGGGCGCCTCGTCGATGGACTGGCAATCGCCGGCGTCCGTCGGCTCGTAGGAATTGTCGCCGATGGAGACAGTGGGATAGGTGTCGCCGTCGAGGACCACAAAACCCTGGCCTTCAACTTCGAGCTCTTCGTAGTCGATCTGCTGGCTGCAGACCGGAGTCGGTTCGACGCTGTAAACTTCCGGTGGGTCTTCAATCGTCAGTGTGACGCCGTCTTCCTCGGGGTTGCTCGGGCAGTCGGCGGGGGCGATATTTTCGACGATGACATCGTAGGTGCCGGCGTCCAGCGAGTCCTCTTCGATGGTAGTACTGGCTTCAGAACACAGCTGATGGTCGCCGAAGACGTCGTGTAGGCCCTGACAACCATCGGCGTCGGTGATCTCGTAGGTCTGGTCATCGACGGAGACCGTCGGATAGTCTTCGCCGCCGACCAGAAAATCGCGCCCCTCCACGACGGCATTGCGCTCGCCCTGGGCGACGCAGGTCAGCTCCGGGACAATGGCCTCCACCGTCGGCCTTGGCAATACGCCGATCGCTTCGTGCTCGGTGACGACTTCGCCATTGGGATTGGTGACTTCGATGTCGTAGACGCCGGGGGTCAGTTCCAATTCGGCGCTGAGGCGAAAACGGAGAGTCTCATCATCGATCCAGCGAATATCGCCGTCGTCGGCACCCAGTGGACTGTCGAGTTGAACCCGGAGGTCGTCGTCGAGCTCTTCGCCCGTCGGAGACGTCCGCAAAATGAGGGTGACCGTCGGCAATTCGACGTCGTCGTCGTTGTCGGAGGCGATGGCATCGACGACGAGAGGACTGAACGCATCTCCGTCGAGGGTCACCCACGTTCCGGGGTC
>CAYUPT010000413.1:0-4316 GCA_964446725.1 uncultured Bradymonadales bacterium
CCTCAGTCGCTTGGCGACAGCTCCCCACGGCGCAGAGCTTGTGGGGAGCGGCGTTGGAGTGGATGGCGGAGTAGGGTTAGCGAAGAGCCCCTCAGTCGCTTGGCGACAGCTCCCCACGGCGCAGAGCTTGTGGGGAGCGGCGTTCCGGGGGATCGGGGTTAGCGAAGAGCCCCTCAGTCGCTTGGCGACAGCTTCTCACGGGGCGGAGCAGTGAGGTCGTAAAGGAGTCGTTATACGATGTTTTAAGTTGTTGACGTGATTAGGGCGGGCGTTCAGGGTGAATGCATACCGTCAGTGAAGGCGGGGAACGACACCCGATAATCGCCGATGGGAGAATATGATGGGTCCACGACAAGAGGCTCGGATACAGCAGAAGAAAAGCAATCAGGTCAGAACGGCACAAGAGCAGCGCCCAGCTTCGGGAACACCGGAGGTGGTAGTCACCGACGTGGATATTTCATTTGGGAATATGGTGATGTTGCTCGTGAAGCTGGCGCTGGCGTCGATTCCGGCGTTGTTCATCGTCTGGATAGTGATGGCGGTGCTGGGCGGATTCATGATGGAGCTGTTTGGAATCGGTGGAGGAATGATGGGCGGTGACCTGTGACGGTCGCCGCTGGGGGAGAGTAGGGCTCGATTTGGTTTGCGGTGTACCCCTAAATAGGAATTCTAGAGGATAAGTGATGGGTAGCGATGATGTCAGTTCGAGGCACCAATATTCGTCGAAAGAGGCGGTCGGGGCCTGGATGAAGCAGCTCGAGCGATTGTACGAGGGCCGTGAGTCGGGGAAGTTCATCCCCGCTGGCCTGGGGGCGCTTGACGAGGTGATTTTCGGGTGGTGGCGGGGGACGTTGAATGTGATTGGAGGCCGGCCGGCCATGGGGCAGACCGGGTTGCTGCTGCGTTCGGCGCTTCATGCGGCCCGTGAACAGGACTGTTCCACCGCGGTGGTACCGATGGTCAGCAGACTGGGAGAAAGCGGTTTGCGGCTCCAGGAGATGATGACAGGGGTTCGACGGGATCGGTTGCGGAGGGGGCAAATGAGCGAGCAAGACTGGGAGGACGTCATCGATGCGGCGAAAACGCTTTCGGAATTGCCGATGCACTGGCTGACGACGCCGCGGGTGACGGTAGAGCAGCTCGCCAAGTGGTGTGGCGACCTGAAACGACAGGGAGGGTTGGATATTGTGTTTGTGGAGTGTCTACAAAAGATGCGTGCCGCCGGTAACTATCAGAGCTTTCAGGAGGAGGTTGCGGAGGTGGTTTGTGGCCTGCGCGAGCTGGCGGCGGAGCACGAGTTGGCCGTGGTCGCCACCGCCCAGGTCAACCGCGGGCCAGAACATCGCAGAGACAAGCGTCCCCGACCCGCCGATCTGCGAAACTCCGGGCAGATCGAACACCTCGCTGACCTGGTGGTGTTGTTGTACCGCGACGAGATGTACTACCCGGACAAGGCTACCGCCGGTGAGGTGGAAGCGACGGTGTGGAAGAATCGACTCACCGAGCATACGGGGACTGCGAAATTGCCGTATTCAGAATGGTCGAAGGGTGATGGGAAATTTTGAGCTGCGGGATTCGGTATGGGCCTCTGGTTTCTCGGGCATCATGATATGAGGGAGCTTGGCGAAAGGCGGTGGGTTTTGAACCGCGTTCTTGATGTGCGTTTCAAATCGACCAGGTCGGTACACAACTGTCGGAAGTCGACTGACGCCGTTCGGGAGCCGGGGGTAGGTTTGGGATTGCGAAGAGCCCCTCAGTCGCTTCGCGACAGCTCCCCACGGCGCGAAGCTTGTGGGGAGCGGCGTTGGAGTGGACAGTGGGGTTCTCGAAGAGCCCCTCAGTCGCTTCGCGACAGCTCCCCACGGCGCGAAGCTTGTGGGGAGCGGCGTTGGAGTGGACGGCGCGGAGCTTGTTGGGGAGCAGCGTTGGAGTGGACAGTGGGGTTCTCGAAGAGCCCCTCAGTCGCTTGGCGACAGCTCCCCACGGCGCGGAGCTTGTGGGGAGGGTTACCGTGGTGTGGGCGCTGGCCTTTGTATCGGTCGATACCTCGGTGAAGTGAATTACAGGGGGCGGTGCGATTGCCGGTTCAGAACAACTCGTCGAGTTCATCCAATCCGGCGGCGATGTCGTCGAGGCCTTCGGCGGCGGCGTCGGGGTCGGGATGAGGGAGCTTAAAGCCGGCGGATTCGGGCCAAGTGGCGACGTAGTCGTACAGCGCAAGGTAGATGTTGCGGGCAGTGCCTTCGGCGACGCCGGGCAGAGCCATCATCTCATTGGGGTCGTGGGCGATATCGGAGATGGTCATCGGCTCGTCGTCGGCCAACTCGCCGGTGTTGCGCAGCGCCTTGGTGATTCGAGGCCAGGTGCCCCGGCCCGGGTCGGCGAGGTCTTCGACCGGAGTGTCGCCCACCCACCGTGGCAGCAGGTCATCGATACCGGTGCGCAGGTCTTGGTAGTTGACACGAGGAATAACGGCGTCGTCGGCGTCGCGGTTCAACGCGACGATACCCGCCCAGCGCGAGGCGATACGGAGGTCGTGAATCGCCCGGGTGAGCTTCTGTAGTGCCTGGTCGTCGAGCCGGGTCTGAGCTCGTCCCAAGGCCTGATCGACGGTGGCGTCGGCACCGATGGAGTGGCGGCGAAGCCAGTCGGGCTCCACATCCAGTACGCCCACCGGGTACAGCCGGTGATGGCGCGGGGGGGGATGGTCGACGGTGCCGTCCGGTTGGAGGTGGGCGATGCTCGTCAGGTCGGCGTCATCGATGAGCGCCGCCAGGGTGTCGGGCCCGGCGAAGGGGAAGTCGCGCAGGCCGTAGGCGCACTGTTCGAACTCGTCGCGAAGCTGTTCGAGCAACTCACTGAAGCCGTCATCGATGGCGCGAGCGGCGCGCTGAGTCCAGGCGGTCAGTTGAAGGTCGCTGCGATAACCGTAGAAGTCTTCGTAGTGCTCGTAGAAGACCTCCTCGGAGACAAGATGGAGAATGTCGTGGCGAAACTGGTCGGCGTATTCGGCGGCATTGGGGCTGATCAACAGGGGGCCATCGTCGAGTCCGGTGTCGGCAGCTTCCGGATTGAGCGCCAGTGCCAGCATGTCCCGCTCGTAGTCGCGGCGCCGGAAATTGTCGCCGTCGCCCCAGCCGCTGCGTCCGGCGATGTTTTCCAGCGTATCCACGGTGTAGGCGGGCAGTTCGTGGGCGAAAAACAGCAGGGTTCCCACGTCCAGATCGGCGAGCCAGCCGACATAGGTGGACCCCGGGGCGACGTCGTTCCAGTTATTGTCGAGGGCGCTGTCGACGACCACCGGTTCGGAATCGGGCCTGCCGTCGATCGGATTTGCTGTCAGGGCGTTGTTCTCGACGGTCAGCTTCCAGGCTCCAGTCGGGCGGCATCGAGTACGGAGAGGGCGTCGTCGGCCGCCGCCGAGTCGAGGTCGGAACACTGGTCGATCAATTCGTCGCGGGTCAGGTTCTCGTACAACTCGTCGATTTGGCCTGCGAGCAGCCAACTGTGCAACAACATAAGCCGGGCGTGGTTCATCACGTGGTTCCACGGAGGCATCTCGACCAACTCCAGGGCATCGTCGATGTAGAAGCCGTCGGTGAGTGTCTCCAGTTTGTTGTAAGTGGCATTGAAGGTCTTGGCAAAGTGCTCGATGAAGGCGTTGACCCGCTCGACAAACACCGGGGGCGGATCGGTGGGTCCGGTGTCGGAATGTGTCGGTGGCGGAGAGTTGCTTTTCTTGGAGCGGCGGCGTTTCTTGCGGTGGTTTTGAGGCGCGCAGCAATGGCGGTACTTGTCGCCGCTTCCGCAGGGGCAGGGTTTGTCGAGCCGGTATTTGGAAACCATGGTGGTCGGTCCTGGTGTCGGGGTCAGTTGTAGCGCGTACGATGGGAAGAACGGGCTGTTCTGTACACCGTCGGTGGCTCGATTACGTGACCTGGTAAATGAACGGCGAACGATGCGTCCGGTCAGTCGGCGTCGATGGCGTCGAGCGTATCGACCAGCTTTTGGTATACCTCGTTGAGCAGCGACAGATCCTCATCGTCGTCGCACATTTCTATGGTGCGATCGAAGAAGCGGATGGCCAGTTTCAGGTCCGCCGGTTTGGGCTTGTAACCGTAAAAGTTGTAGACGTCGCCTAGATTCAGGGGGCGAAGAGGTGCTCGGAAGTCGAGGCATCCTGGGAGACGGAGCCGTCTGCGGCTTCGGCTGTGTCGTTGTGGTATCTCAAAATCCCGGAATGCTCTGCCTGACGACTGATTTTGGCTTGACACGATGTCTCATGAATAATGCGGTCTATGCGCCGTCAGTTCGGT
>CAYUPT010000414.1:0-4306 GCA_964446725.1 uncultured Bradymonadales bacterium
CCGCGGATCCGGCGACCGTCTCCGTCGACCGCGATCGCGGCGTGACACTGTCGGTGCCGGTCCGACAGCAGAGCCGTCATCGATATACCGTCGAGTGGACTGTCGACGGCGAACCCTTCGGCAGCGACTTCGACAGCATCACGCTGCGTGATGATGATCTAAGCGGCGACGACTGGACGACGGTCACCGCCACTGTCCGCAACGACACCGAATTTATCCGAACGCCAGACGCCGACATCGAAAGTCACTTTCAATTCGAAGTCCGACCGTCCCAACAGTAATTCGAACAGACGCTCATTCACTCAGGCGCTCATCTCTTCGAGCATCCGCTCTGCAATGCGCAATCCGTCGATTGCCGAGCTGACAATGCCGCCGCCGTAACCGGCGCCCTCTCCGATTGGATAGAGCCCGTCGACGGAGGCCGACTGAAAGGTCTGGTCGTCGCGCAGAATACGCACCGGGGCGCTGGTCCTGGTCTCGACGCCGATCAGAAGTGCGTCATCGGTGACATAACCGGGCATTTTCTCGTCGAAATCGTCGAGAGCGCGCTGGAGATATTCAGTGACAAACGGCGGATAACAGGATCGCAAATCGGCGCCGATAATCCCCGGTTTGTACGTCGTCTTCCGCACATCCTTGCTGGCCACACCGTTGCGAAAGTCCGTCAGTCGCTGAGCGGGAGCGATGAAGCCGCCTCCACCCAGTTTGTACGCCCGGCGCTCTGCCTCGTGCTGAAATGCCATGCCTGCCAAAAGCCCTTCCGGCTCCTCCCCTTCTGTAAACTGCTCGAAGGCCCCGAAGTCGTCGGGTTCGACGGTGACCACCAGCGCCGAATTCGCCCAGTGCCCCCGCCGGCTGGCGTGGCTCATGCCGTTGACACAAATCCCCTCGGGCAGGGTGTGGGACGGCACAATTTGGCCTCCGGGGCACATACAAAAGCTGTAGACCCCCCGTTGGGCGGCGGTGTCGTCGTAATTGACCGACAGGCTGTAGTCCGCCGTCGGTATTCCCTCCATGTCGGCGTATTTGCCGTATTGAATTTCATCGATCTGTTGCTGGCGATGTTCGACGCGAAACCCGACCGCAAAGGCTTTGGGCTCCATGGCGACGTCGATGTCGGCCAGGTGGCGATACATCTCGCGGGCCGAATGACCGACGGCCAGCACGACGCGATCGGCATCGATGGTCTCTCCGTCGCCGAGGCGAACGCCGGCGACCTGGCGACGCCCGTTGACCTCGTCGACAACCAACTCCTCGACGAAGGCTCCGAAGCGTACGGTGCAACCGGCATCGCGCAGACTGGAGCGAAATGCTTTGCACAACCGCACCAGCCGATCGGTACCCAGATGGGGTTTTCCCTTGACCAGAATCTCTTCGGGACCGCCGAGGTCGACGATGGTCTCCAACACATGACGGCGGCGTACATCGCTGACCCGGGTATACAATTTACCGTCCGACCAGGTTCCCGCCCCGCCCTCTCCGAAACAGATATTGCTATCCGGTTTGAGCTCGCCGCGATGCATCAGCCCCGAGACGTCGCGTCCCCGCGTCTCGACGGGCTCTCCTCGGTCCAAAAGAATCGTCTCTACGCCACTCTGGGCGATGCGATGGGCGCAGAATAGACCGCTGGGGCCGGCGCCGATGACGACGACCCGTTCATCCGTATCGGGATCAAAGGCAGTGGGTTTTGGCGGAGGGGACGGCGCCGGTCGGACACCGCCGGGAAGCGACTGCGAGAGTCCCTTGGGGTCGACGGTGGCATCGACGTTATAGACTTTGGTCGGCCGGTGACGGGCATCGAGGCTCTCTCTGACCACCGTAAGGTCTTCGATGGCATCGGTGGGGACGCCCAGTCGCCTGGCGGTCTCGGCGCGCAGCCCGTCATCTCCCTGTTGAAAATCGACGCGGACACTGTTGATGCGCAGTCTTCTAGAATTTGCATTGTCTCTCTGTTGCGTTGTCACGTCGTCGTCACTCCTCCATTGGTGGCAGCAGGCCTCGGGCGCCGACTTCAAACGCAATCTGGCGGCCTCGCTGAAGTAATTTAGGTCCTCGATCCCGGCGCTGTAATGCGATCATCAAATCGCCGAGCGCCATCATTAATTCCGCGCGGTCCACGACCACGTCATCGCTGTGCTCGAAGGAGTTGACGAGATGTTCGACCTCGTCTAGCGCCTCGTCGTCACCACTGCTGGCGCGCAACGCGAGGCCACTTCGAAAGACATCAATGAGTTGTTCGTACGGGCCGTGCTGGAGGCGTCGAGCCAAACAGCGCGCTTCATCGGCCCGTTTTTGTGCTTTCGATACCGATCCCAGCTCGACGAGCGTCCACGCCAATTGCAGCAGCAACTCGATAAATTCATCGGGCCGGCCTCGTCGAGCCAGTACCGGAAGCGCATCGCGAAAGGTCTCGGCGGCTTCGGCAGGGCTGTCGAGGCGCCGAAGTGCGGTCCCGTAACTGAGCAGCACTCGAGCCTCCACTCTTCGATCATCGCCGGATTGGGCCCGGTTGCGGGCGCGGCGAAATGTCTTGAGCGCCTTGTCACGCCGACCGCGCAGCAGGTGAAGCTGGGCCGTCGTATCCAGCACCTCCACAAGGCGTCCCGGCAACATCGGCAATCGGCGCTCGTTGATGCAACGGGTCATGACTGCTTCGGCTCGATCGAGCTCGCCGCTGCGTATGGCGATCCGGGCCACCATGACCGACAGGTCGATCTCGTGGCGCAATGTCGGCAGCGATTCGCGACACCTCTCAATCCATTCGCGGGCCCCCTCCAGATCGCCGAGCGAATACTCGATGGCCGCCGCATCGACGTAGGTGCGATACTGAAGCCAGTCGAGTTCCGAGTGCTCCGCAAGACGGACCGCGCGGCGCAGATGCTTGCGCGCCGAGCCGGCATCGAAATGCAATAACTCCACATCGGCGCGCCGAATACTGATAAGAGCCCGAGCCGGGACCTCGGAGCTGCCCTCGAAGGCCCGTTTGTAGTGGGACTTCGCCTCCTGGGGCCGGCCTTCGTCGACGGCCAATTCGGCAGCGATCTGGAAAAACGGAGCGGCTTCCGCCTGCTGGCGACCGGCGAGCAGGTGCGTTGCGGCCTCCAGCGCATCGCCCTGGCCCTGGCGCCAGTCGCGACTGATCTGCTGACCGATTCGGCGATGAAGTGCGCGCCGCCACTGCGGACTGATCATATCGGCGACGGCATCCGCCAATTCGCCGTGGACGACGCGAACAAACCGGCCTCCTTCGGTCAACTCCGTGGTAATGAGGTGGCGCCACTGGACGGTCTGCAACGTCTGCTGGGCCTCGTCGGATGTACTTCCGCCTCGCTCCAGAAGTTGTCGCGCACTCTTCCACGACAGCGGGCGATTTATGACCGCCAACAACTCCAGACACTCCCGGCCGGAAGCGCCGACTTCCGAAATCCGCCGGCGCAGCGACTCTCGAAGCGTCTCCGGCACTTCTGCGGCCTCGATATCTTCTAGCCGTGCCCCCCAGTCGTTGGCTGAATTTCGCCACAGCATTCCGGCGTCAATAAGGTACCGACACAGCTCGCCGATATAGGCTGGACGCCCCTGCGCGGCCTGCCCGACCTCCTCAATCCACCGATCGCTCAGATCGTCGATCCCGAGCTGACTCGAAAAGAAGGTCCGCACATCATCGACGCCCACGCCCTCGATGGGCAATATCTCGACTCCAGCCTGGCGCGAAAAGGAATCGAAGAATTCTCCAGGACCGCTGGTGGCCACAATATTGGGGCGATGCTGAGACTTTGCGGGCCGAAACCACTCGTAAATAATCTCGCGAGAAGGCTCGTCGGCCTCATCGATATCATCGATAAACAGAACCACCTGCTGGGGGGCGAATACCGAGATGGCTTCTTGAATTGCCGCGCGCATCCAGTCCTGCTCGACACTGGGTCGAACACTGTCGCCAGCGGTCACCATCTGTAGTTTGGTCAATACTTTTCGGACCTCCAGGTCGGCCTGATATTTATCGAGGGCCGTCACACCGTGACTGGAGGCCAACTCCACGAGGCGATCGACGATTTCGATGAGCAGCGAGTACGGCCCGTCCAGCTGTCGACATTGATGCGACAGCACGAGATGTCCGCTCAGCTTTGCCGACGCCTGCACATCGGAGATCAGGCGACTCTTTCCGACGCCCTGTTGGCCGCGAATAAGATACATTCGACCCATCGACGGGTCGTCGGACATCGAAAGCCACTCCAGCAGCAAATCGTCTTCTTCGACGCGCCGCGACAAAATCCCGCGCTCGAAATAACCCCGGATCACCGGCGCCGCA